>JBARNF010000212.1:0-3316 GCA_049802835.1 Bradyrhizobium sp. | reverse complement strand
TTCCTGATGATCGCGATGTATGCGAGCTTCTTCCTGTTCGCTTATTTCGCGCTCGACCCGTTGCTTGCCGCCCCGCTGGTTGCCGCGGCGCTGTTCGTGTTCGGAGCGGTGGTCTATCTGTTGATCGTCAGGTTTGCGGTCAGGGCCAAGGCCAATACCGGCATGGTGCAGATCTTCTCCACCTTCGGCCTCGCGGTGCTGATGCGCGGCCTGGCGCAGTATTTCTTCACGCCGGACTATCGCAGCATCCCGCACTCCTGGCTGGGCGGCAAGACGATCTCGATCGGCGGCATCTACCTGCCGGAGCCGCAGCTGATCGGCGCGCTGATCGCGATCGCGGCGTTCGCTGGGCTGTATTTCTTCATCCATCGCACCGATTTCGGGCGCGCGCTGGAGGCGACGCGTGAGGATGCCGGCGCGGTGGCGCTGGTCGGCATCGACAAGAACAAGGTGTTCGCGCTCGGCTGGGGGCTTGGGGCTGCGCTGGTCGGTCTTGCCGGCGCCGTCATGTCGATCTTCTTCTACGTCTTCCCCGACGTCGGCGCCTCGTTTGCGACCATCGCGTACGTGACGGTCGCGCTCGGCGGCTTCGGCAGCGTGTTCGGCGCCTTCGCCGGTGGCATCATCGTCGGCCTCGTCGAGGCCACCACGACCCTGATCCTGCCGCCGTCGCTGAAGACCGTCGGCATCTACGGCGTCTACCTCCTCGTCGTCTTCATCCGCCCGCGCGGCCTGTTCGGATCGATCTGATGGACCAGGCATTCAATCAACGTCGCCGGCGCGACCTCGTCGTCGCCGCCTTCCTTGCTGCCATCGCAGCCGCCGTACCGCTGTTCGTCAAGGACGTCTACGTCCAGAACATCATGGTGCTGACCCTGATGTATGCGGCGTTGTCGCAGAGCTGGAACATCCTGTCCGGCTATTGCGGCCAGATCTCGCTCGGGCATGCGCTGTATTTCGGGCTCGGCGCCTACACCACCGCGATCCTGTTCACCAAGTTCGGCGTGTTGCCGTGGTTCGGCATGCTTGCCGGCGGTCTCATCTCCGCCGTCATCGCGATGGCGCTCGGCTATCCCTGCTTCCGGCTCGGCGGCCATTACTTCGTCATCGCGACCATCGTGATCGCCGAGATCACGCTGCTCCTGTTCCAGAACTGGGACTGGGCCGGGGCCGCGCTCGGCATCGACATTCCGGTGCGGCACGACTCCTGGCTGACCTTTCAGTTCACCCGCTCCAAGCTGCCATACTTCTACTTCGCGCTGGTGCTCGCCTGCATCGCTTGGCTCGTCACCTGGTGGCTGGAGGATTCGAAGTGGGGCTATTGGTGGCGCGCGGTGAAGGACAATCCGCTCGCGGCCGAAAGCCTCGGCGTCGTCGTGTTCAATTCCAAGATGGGCGCAGCCGCCGTGTCCGCTTTCCTGGTCGCGATCGGCGGCAGCTTCTACGCCCAGTTCGTGTCCTACATCGATCCCGAGAGCGTGATGGGATTCCAGTTCTCGCTGCTGATGGCACTGCCCGCGGTGCTCGGCGGCATCGGGACCCTCTGGGGTCCGATGCTGGGCGCCGTCATCCTGATCCCGCTGACCGAGCTGACGCGCTCCTATATCGGCGGCTCCGGCCGCGGCGTCGATCTCATCGTCTATGGCGGCCTGATCATCGCGATCTCGCTGGCGCGGCCGCAGGGCCTGGTCAGCCTGTTCTCGCGCAAGCCGAAGGCCGTGGCCAAGCCGGTTCAGGAGGCGGTGGTGTCATGACCGCTCTGTTGGAAACCCGTAACATCACCCAGCGGTTCTCGGGCCTGACCGCGAACTCCGACGTCTCGATCTCGGTCGGGCGCGGAGAAATCGTTGGCCTGATCGGCCCGAACGGCGCCGGCAAGTCGACCTTGTTCAACCTGATCGCCGGCGCGTTCAAGCCGACCGAAGGCACGATCCTGTTCGAAGGCAGGGACGTCACGGCGCTGCCGGCCGCCGAACGCTGCCAGGCCGGCATCGGCCGCACCTTCCAGGTCGTGAAGAGCTTCGAGAGCATGACGGTGATCGAGAACGTCATCGTCGGAGCGCTGGTGCGCACCACCGTGATGCGCGAGGCCCGCCGCAAGGCGCACGAGGTGCTCGCGTTTTGCGGCCTCGATGGCCGCGCCGACGTGCTGGCCAGCGATCTCGTGCCGTCGGAGAAGCGGCGGCTCGAAGTCGCCCGTGCACTCGCGACCGAGCCGAAGCTGCTGCTGCTCGACGAGGTCCTGACCGGACTGACGCCGGTCGAGTCACAGAAGGGCGTCGAGCTCGTCCGCCGCGTCCGCGACACCGGGATCACGGTGCTGATGGTCGAGCACGTCATGGAGATCGTGATGCCGCTGGTCGACCGCGCCATCGTGCTCGATCTCGGCAAGGTGCTGCTGGAAGGCAAGCCGGCCGAAATCGTCCGCGATCCCAAAGTCATCACTGCCTATCTCGGAGACCGCCATGCTGTCGGTGCGTGACGTCACCACCGCCTATCAGGGCCTGGTTGCGATCTCGAACGTCTCGATCGACGTCGAAAAGGGCGAGATCGTCTGTGTCGCCGGCGCCAATGGTGCCGGCAAGTCGACGCTGCTGAAGTCGATCGCCGGTGCCGAGCGGCCGCGGGCCGGCACCGTCACCTTCGATGGCAGCCGCATCGACGGCATGGCGCAGCATTTGATCACGGGCAGGGGTATCGCCTATGTGCCGGAGAACCGCCGGCTGTTTCCGCGGCTGTCGGTGCGCGACAATCTGCGGCTCGGCAGCTATCTCTACCGCGGAGAGGCCAACCGCGAGGAGCCGCTCGACTTCGTGTTCACGCTGTTTCCACGGCTCGCCGAGCGGCTCGACCAGCGCGCGGAGACGTTGTCCGGCGGCGAGCAGCAGATGCTGGCGATCGGCCGCGCGCTGATGACGCGGCCGCGGCTCCTGATGCTCGACGAGCCGTCGCAGGGCATCATGCCGAAGCTGGTCGACGAGATCTTCCAGGCCGTGAAGCGCATCCGCGACGCCGGCATGACGGTTCTCATCGTCGAGCAGCGCATGGCCGAGTGCCTGGAGATCGCCGACCGCGCCTATATCCTGCAGACCGGCCGCGTGCTGATGCAGGGCACCGCGGCGGAGATCAGCGGCAACAAGGATGTGCGAAGGGCGTATCTGGGGCTGTGAGTTGGTGGCTCTTGTAGGGTGGGCAAAGCGGCGCCGTCAGGCGGCGCGTGCCCACCGGCGGTGCTGGTGAGTGAGGTCGGTGGGCACGGCGCGCGAGACAGCTTTGCACCTACGCTACGACCGTGGCGCGCCTTTGCCCACCCTAC
>JBARNF010000211.1:0-17747 GCA_049802835.1 Bradyrhizobium sp. | reverse complement strand
GGCATCGCGTTCAGGGCCAGCCCGCAGGCGCCCGAAGCGGAGCGCTACCCGATCCTGATGGACCTGCGGGCCGAAGGCGTGACCGACTATCTGGCGTTGCCGCTGGCTTTCCTGGACCGGCAGATGCATGTGTCGAGCTGGACGACGCAAGCGCCCGGCGGCTTCACCGATGCGCAGGTCGAGGCGGTCCGCTGCCTGATCCCGGCGCTGTCGCGCTACACCGAAATCGTCACCCTGCGACGGACCGCCTCGATGCTGCTCGACACCTATGTCGGCAACAGCGCCGGCGGGCGTATCCTCGGCGGCCAGATCCGCCGCGGCCACACCGACACCATGCATGCGGCGATCTGGCTGTCGGACCTGCGCGGCTTCACGCCGTTGTCGGATCGGCTGCCGGCGGAAAACGTGGTCGAGATCCTCAACCATTATTTCGACTGCCAGGTGGACCCGATCCGCGAGCAGGGCGGCGAGGTGCTGAAGTTCATGGGCGACGGTCTGCTCGCGGTGTTTCCGATTCCCGAACAGGGCGGTGATCCGGCCGAAGTCTGCGGCCGCGTGCTCACGGCGGCGCGCGCGTCGCGGGCCCGCGTCGACGCGCTGGAGTACGCCGTCGGCGACATCGGGGAGCGCTTCCGCTTCGGCTTGGCGCTGCATGTCGGGCGGTTGCTCTATGGCAATATCGGCGGCGGCAACCGGCTCGACTTCACCTGCATCGGCCCGGCGGTCAACCTCGCCGCCCGACTGGAGAAGATGGCCGCGCGGCTGAAGCGCACCGTGGTCGCCTCCGAGGCCTTCGCCGGCACCTGTCAAGAATCCTGGACCGATCTCGGCGAATTTCCGATTGCCGGCTTCTCGACCGGACAGCGCGTGTTCGGCCTGCGCGAGGAGGCGGGCTAGTTCTCCGGCTCCGTCGTGAACAGCAGCGGGTAGCCCTTGGCGCGGCCGGCGTCGGTCGCGCGCGTCGCCTTGGTCTCGGCGACGTCCCTAGTGAAGACGGCCACCACGCAGACGCCCAGCCGATGCGCCGTGATCATGACCTTGTAGGCCTGGTCCTCGGTCATCCGAAATTCGCCCTTCAGTATCATCACCACGAAATCACGCGGCGTGAAGTCGTCGTTGACGAGGATCACCTTGTAGAGCCGTGGATGCTCGACCTTGGTGCGCACTTTCGTCTTGGGCTTGGTGACGGCATCGTTCATCGAGGGCGCGCCTGTGTTCCTGATGCGGCGGTCACGCCACAATACAGCCTTCGGCCGCTCCGGGAAACCACGGGCTGAAGCCTCTCCGGTCAGGCGTGCGAGGATCGATCATCGTGGCCATCAGTTGAGCCGACCAACAAAGCTAACCGGAAAGTGAATGGAGGCGCCTGTTCGCGCTTTGCTCTCCGCCGATTGCGTGTCACCATCCCATGACGCGATTGGAGGGCAGCTTATGCGCTGGTGGATCTCGATCGGGGTGGCGTGTCTGGCGGGCGCCTTGGCCGGCGGCGACGTTGCAACCGTCGTGGCAGCGCCCAGGGCCCAGCCGGCACAGCAGCTGAACGACAAGGAGACTTCGGTCGACGTCGAGCTGGTGCTTGCCGTCGACGTGTCCTACTCGATGGACCTGGATGAGCTCGCGATCCAGCGTGAAGGCTACGCCCAGGCGCTGAGCTCGCGCGAGTTCCTGCAGGCGCTGAAGAATGGAGTCCATGGCCGCATCGCCGTCACCTATTTCGAATGGGCTGCCTCGAGCGACCAGAAGATCATCATTCCCTGGCGCCTGATCGACGGGCCGGAAAGTGCCGACGCGGTCGCCGCCGAGATCCTGAAGACGCCGATCCGCAGGGCCTCGCGGACGTCGATATCAGGCGCGATCTACTTCGCGATGCCGCTGTTCGACGAGAATCCGTATCGCGGGCTGCGCCGCGTGATCGACATTTCCGGCGACGGGCCGAACAACAACGGCCCTTCGCCCGTCACGATTGCGCGCGACGAGGCCGTCGCCAAGGGCATTACGATCAACGGCCTGCCGATCATGGTCAAGGAACCGTCCTACTCGACCATGGATATCGAGAACCTCGACCTCTACTACAAGGATTGCGTGACCGGCGGCCGCGGCTCGTTCGTGGTGACGATCAAGAGCCGCGAGGAATTCAAGGAGGCGATCCGCACCAAGCTCCTGATGGAGGTCGCCGGACGCACGCCTGCGCCGCGCTTCGTGCCGGTCGCCGACGATGCGACGGAGCCGCGCGTCTCCTGCCTGATCGGCGAGAAGATCTGGCAGGACCGTTGGGGGCGCTGATTCCCAGTCGCGAGTTGTCGCGCGGCGATGTCAGCTCGACATCTCGGTGCGGAGCACGGCCTGTTTCAGTTCGGATTCGAGCTCCCGCAGGCTGCGCAGCGCGGCGCCGGATTCGTCGCGGCCGATCGACCGCCAGATCGACTGCACGCGCGCCGTGAGATCGGCGAACGTGAGTGGAAAATTCGCGGCTTCGTCGAGCGCACCCTTCTCGTTGATCAGGTAGCGCGCATTGATCGCGAACAGCACCTGAGCAAGGCAGGCGAGGGCGCGGTAGACGCATCCTGCAATGTGCGTACGATCGCCGCGTCCGATGGCCAACTCGGCGTTGTCGATGCTGAACGCGATCTCCCATTGAAAGCGAGCGACGATCGCGTCGCGCAGTTGGCGCGGGTAGGGCGTGCAGCGCGACTTCAGGCCAGCCAGCTCCTGTGCGGGATCGTGCAGCGCGCAGCACAACGCGACCTCGCCCATCCAGATCGCCGAGACGAAGCCGTGCGGATGGCCCGGCTGATAGTGCATCTCGATCCGTCCTTGCCGGCAGTCACCGATGATCCGGCTGACCGCATCGATCTCGCGATAGAGCAGGTCGACCTTGTGTCCGCCGATCCTGAGCCAGCCGCCGCCGACGATCCATCGCCCCCATCCGCCGACCTCGGTCAGCTCTGCCGTGAGAGGACCATCGACGAGCCGCCGCACCGCTTCACGCAGCGCTTCGGTATCGAGTCGATGCCCGGCCGCGATGTACAGGCCGATATCGTAGTCCGAACCGGGATGCGCCGTGCCGCGTGCGCGGGAGCCGCCGAGCGCGATGGCACCCAATCCGGAGGTGTTGGCGAGTTCGCCAACGATGCGAGCGAGCAGTGGGTCCGATGGCACCATGATCCGCCTCCAGGGTGAGATCAAAGGTAAGCCGACCTTCTGTGGAAAGCCGCGTCTCGCCGCCGATCTGACGCGTGTGTGGCGATAAAGCCACACACGGCCCGAAAACCTGGAGTTGCATGGCGTCGGATTGCTCTTTGCCACCATGCCGCCGTGATTGGGCCGCGACCATGAAGAGGTTGAGGCGGAGGCGCACAGAACATGCGTATCATCGACCGGACAGAACGTCGCCCACAGTGCAGCGCGCGCTGGGCATCGGTGCCCGCCGGCGCGGCCGGGCTCACTCAAAACCTCCTGAGAGCAGCGCTGATCGCTGCGGCCGCGGCCTCGCTGGCGGCCTGCGCGCAATCGTCCGTCCGCCAGGCGCGGTTGGCTTCGCCGACCAGGCAGGCCGATGTCGGTTTCCGGCCTCAGGTGCAGCGCGCTGAGAGAGCGCCGGAGTCGGTCGTTCGCGTGCGGCATGCCGAACTCAGCCCACCTGCGGCGCACTCCGCGTCGTCGGGCCTCGCCAGCTACTATTCCGAAGGACGCAAGACCGCGAGCGGCGAGCGCTTCGATCCGTCCGAGCTGACGGCGGCGCATCGCAGCCTGCCGTTTGGCACCCGCCTGCAGGTCACCAACGTCAAGACCGGACGTTCGGTGGTGGTGCGCGTCAATGATCGCGGGCCGTTCGTGCAGGGACGGGTGGTCGACGTGTCCTATTCGGCCGCGCAGGCGCTCGGCATGGTCAACACCGGCGTCGCGCCGGTGAAGGTCAATGTGGTGCGGTAGGCCGCAATGCCCCGGCGGGACTGACTCACCGCACCAGCCTCGCTACCAGCTCGACATGCGGCGTGTGGCGGAACTGGTCGACGGGCACGATGGTCTCGAGCTTGTAGCCGCCGTCGATCAGCATGCGCACGTCGCGCGCGAAGGTCGTGACGTTGCAGGACACCGCGACGATCACCGGCACCTTGCTCGCCGCGAGCTGCTTGGCCTGCGCCTGCGCGCCCTGGCGCGGCGGGTCGAACACGACGGCGTCGATCTCGCGCAGTTCCTGTGGCATCAGCGGGCGGCGGAACAGGTCGCGCGCCTCGACCTTGATCGGCTTCAGACCCGGCGTGCCCGCGACCGCCTTCTGCAGCGCGCCGATGGCGCCGGCATCGCTGTCGAGCGCAGTGACGCGGGCGCGCGCGGCGAGCCGCAGCGCGAATGGGCCGACGCCGCAGAACAGGTCGGCGACGTGCTTGGCCTTACCGACCCGCTCCATCACGAGCTGCGCCAGCGTCTCCTCGCCGCGCATGGTGGTCTGCAGGAACGAGCCCGGTGGCAACGTGACCTGCGCCGTGCCCATGGTGACGACCGGCGCATTACGCATCAGCACCAGCTCGCCATGGCGCGTCAGCCGCGCCAGCCGGTGCTGCTCGGCTGCGGCCGAGAGCGCCGCGATGCGCGGCGGCGGCAGCGGTCCTGAGCCGCGGATGTCGATGTCGAGGCCGTTGCTGGTCGCCGTGGCCTGGATATCGAGCGGCTTGCCGGTCGGCTTCAACGCCTCCGCCAGCGCCCACGCCGCCTCGAGCGCACCGTCGAGCGCGGGATCGAGGATCGGGCAGCGGTCGATCGGGATGATGTCGTGGCTGCCGGTTGCCGAAAAGCCGACCCTGAGCACGTCATGCGTGCCCATCCGCGCGTGGAAGGTCGCGCGCCGCCGGCCGGCGCCATGCGCGTCGATCAGCGGAGCCACCTCGCATTCAACCTTGGCGGCCCGCAGCGTCTCGACGACGATGTTGCGCTTCCACTCCTGATAGCGAGCCGGCACCCAGTGCTGGATGGCACAGCCGCCGCAGATGCCGAAGTGCGGACAGAACGGCGCGATCCGCTCCAGGCTCGGCGTCTCCACCGCGAGCAGCTTGCGACGGTCGGGATGACCGGGAATGGCCGCCGCCTCGACGGTTTCGCCAGCCAGCGTGTAGGGCACATACAGCGCCTCGCCTGACGAGAGCGAAACGCCGTCGCCGCGATGGCCGACATGGTCGATCACGAGACGCTCAACCATGGCGGCGCGCTCCCAGAAAGAACTCTGCGTTGCCGTCGCCACCCTTGATCGATGATGGAAACAGCTGGACGTCGCTGCAGCCGAGTGAGACTGCGAAGGCGGCGATTTCATCGCAGACTGCGGCATGCACGGCCGCGTCCTTGATGATGCCGCCCTTGCCGTGCTTTCCCTTCGCCTCGAATTGCGGCTTGATCAGCGCCAGCAGGCTCATCGGCGAGGCCGCCAGCGACAACGCAACCGGCAGAACGGCCTTCAGCGAGATGAAGCTGCAGTCGATCACGACGATGTCCGGGCGCTGCGGCAGGCGCTTGCCGTCGTAGCTGCGGATATCGGTCTGCTCCATCGATACGATCTTCGCATGACCGCGCAGCGACGGGTGCAATTGGTCGCGGCCGACATCGATCGCGAACACCAGCGCCGCGCCGTTCGCCAGCAGCACCTCGGTGAAGCCGCCGGTGGAGGCGCCGACATCGAGGCAGACATGGTCCTCCACCTCGACTCCATAATGCTCCAGCGCCGCCGCCAGCTTGACGCCGCCGCGCGACACCCAGGGGTGCGCCGGCTCGGCCTGCAGCACGGCGTCGGCCGGAACGGTCTCGGACGCCTTGGCCACCTGTTTGTCGTTGGCGATCACGAGCCCGGCCTCGATCGCGGCTTGCGCCCGCGCGCGGCTTTCGAACAGGCCGCGTTCGACGAGGAGGACATCAGCGCGTTTGCGGGGAGGGGCCATGGGGTGGCGATCAGTTGTCATGAGTTGTGGAGCTCGGGCACACAAATTCGGTGTCGTCCCGGGCAAGTACCGAGGCGCAGCGCGCGTCGGTGCGCCGACCCGGGACCCATAACCACAGGAGGTTGTTTGAGGGAAAGATCTAACCGCTCGCCTGCCACAAACAACATCCTGTGGTTATGGGTCCCTGCGTTCGCAGGGACGACAGTGGGAATCGTGGCGAGGATGGTGCCTCGCGGCAGGATTCGTAGGGTGGGCAAAGGCGCGTGACACCAGCGTTTCAGCAGCTCGTATCGCAATTGACGCGCCGTGCCCACCATCTCCATTGCGGGCGCGGATGGACGGTGGGCACGCCGCGCCTGACGGCGCCGCTTTGCCCACCCTACGTATCCGTGCCCACCAACCGCTCAGCCGCCAGCTTCACGCAGGTCTCGAACGCCGCCAGATCATGCCAGACATCGGCCGGGCGCTCGTGCGGAAGCACCAGCGGACAGCCGTGCAGATCGAGCGCGTGCATCATCATCAGATTGTCGGGCAGGCCGAAATCCTCGACCGTCAGGCCCTCGGCATCGACCAGGCGTCCGTCCTGGTCCACGATGGTCGTGAAGCGTCGCGCGCGCTCGGCATAAACAGAGGGATCGTTCGAATAGCCGAGGCAGAGCTTGCCGCGGCCGGCCATGTAGCCGAGCTCGTAGACCGTGCCGGCATCGGCGCCAGGACCGCGAAACGGCGTGAGATTGGCGATGATGGCACAGGCGTCCTCCATCATCGCGGCGTTGCCGTCAAAGATCTGGCGCGAGGCATCGGACGACGCGAGATCGACGCTGTTGTCGAGCGGGTAGAGACCGATCAGGCCGTGCCGGTCACAGATGGCGACCTTCTGCCGTCCGACTTCGCGAGCGTCCGGCAGGAACACGTCGGGACCTGCCAGATAGATCTTCATGGATCACCGCTGACGGCCAGCCAAGCCCGCCTCAGGCGAGCTTGACCGCCTCGGTGGTGTAGTCCTTGCCGAGCGCCTCGAACACCTTGCGCACGATGCCCTTGGCGTCGAGCCCGGCGCGGCCGTACATCGCCGCCGGCGTGTCGTGGTCCTGGAACTCGTCGGGCAGCACCATCGTGCGCATCTTGAGGCCGCCGTCGAGCAATCCCTGGTCGGACAAGTACTGCATCACGTGCGAGCCGAAGCCGCCGACCGAGCCTTCCTCGATGGTGAGCAGGATGTCGTGCTCGCGAGCGAGCTTGCTGACCAGCTCCTCGTCGAGCGGCTTCATGAAGCGGGCGTCGGCGATCGAGGCGGACAGCCCCAGCGCGGCGAGCTCGTCGGCCGCCTTTTCGCATTCGCCGAGCCGCGTGCCGAAGGAGAGCAGGGCAACCTGTTTGCCCTGGCGGATCATGCGCCCCTTGCCGATCGGCAGGGCGACGCCGAACTCCGGCATCTCGACGCCGCGGCCTTCGCCGCGCGGATAGCGCACCGAGCTCGGGCGATCGTTGATGGCGACCTGGGTCGCCACCATGTGCACCAGCTCGGCCTCGTCGGAGGCGGCCATGATCACCATGTTGGGCAGGCAGCCGAGATAGGCGTTGTCGAACGAGCCGGCATGGGTGGCGCCGTCGGCGCCGACCAGGCCGGCGCGATCGATCGCGAAGCGCACCGGCAGGCTCTGGATGCAGACGTCATGGACGATCTGGTCGTAGCCGCGCTGCAGGAAGGTCGAGTAGATCGCGCAGAACGGCTTGAAGCCTTCGGCAGCCAAGCCGGCGGCGAAGGTCACCGCATGCTGCTCGGCGATGCCGACGTCGAAAGTGCGCTTCGGGAAGGCCTTGGCGAAGATGTCGATGCCGGTGCCGGACGGCATCGCGGCGGTGATGCCGACGATCTTGTCGTCCTTCTCGGCTTCCTTGACCAGGCTCTGGCCGAACACGTTCTGGTATTGCGGTGCGTTGGGCTTGGCCTTGGCCTGGGTGCCGGTGGCGACGTCGAACTTGGCCACCGCGTGATATTTGTCCGCGGACGCTTCCGCCGGCGGGTAGCCCTTGCCCTTCTGGGTGACGACATGGACCAGGATCGGGCCGGTCTCCATGTCGCGGATGTTCTTCAGCACCGGCAGCAGATGGTCGAGATTGTGACCGTCGATCGGGCCGACGTAATAGAAGCCGAGCTCCTCGAACAGCGTGCCGCCGTCCACCATGAAGGCGCGGGAATATTCCTCGACGCGGCTGGCGCGGTTGGCGATGACCTTCGGCAGATGCTGGCCGAGCTGCTTGGCGGCCTCGCGCAGGGTGCGATAGGTCTTGCCGGAGTAGAGGCGCGACAGATAGGCCGACATCGCGCCGACCGGCGGGGCGATCGACATGTCGTTGTCGTTGAGGATCACGATCAGGCGGGAGTTCATCGCGCCGGCGTTGTTCATGGCCTCATAGGCCATGCCGGCTGACATCGCGCCGTCACCGATCACTGCGATGACGTTGTTGGTGCCGCCGGAGAGGTCGCGGGCCACCGCCATGCCGAGGCCGGCGGAAATCGAGGTGGAGGAGTGCGCCGCGCCGAACGGATCGTAGTCGCTCTCGGTGCGCTTGGTGAATCCGGACAGGCCGCCGCCGGTGCGCAAGGTGCGGATGCGGTCGCGGCGACCGGTCAGGATCTTGTGGGGATAGGCCTGATGGCCGACGTCCCAGATCAGGCGATCGCGCGGGGTGTCGAACACGTAGTGGATGGCCGTGGTCAGCTCGACGACGCCGAGGCCCGCACCGAAATGACCGCCGGTCACCGAGACCGCATCGATCGTCTCCTGGCGCAGTTCATCGGCGACCTGCCGGACCTGCTCGACCTTCAGCCGGCGCAGATCATCCGGAGTCTTTATGGTATCGAGAAGCGGCGTCTTACTAAATGTGGTCACGGTGACATTCCAATTTTGCAGGTCGGGTTCAAGGGCCGACGTCTGAGAGGTTCATCGTAACGGGCGGCGAAACCTGGTGTCTTGAAGGTCACATCCGCGCGGATCGAAGCCGCAGACCATAGCCTAGTCGGGTTTCGGATCGATCTATGTGATGTAGGTCACTCTTGGCGGCCTTGCCGTCCTCGTTTGTCGCCAGAGTTCGTCAACTCGTTCAGCCAAGACCGTTTTGCTTGCCTTTGCATGCGCTTAGTCCCATCCCCTGCAAGGGAATGGCGCCTCCAAAAGCGCACAGTTCCGAGATGCTTTACACCAAAGCCCGTCTTAAAGCCAACCCGGCACGAGATGGCAAGCCCGCAGGCGGTACCCTCGCGCGGACGACTCAACGCCGGCGGCGTGCCGATGGTTCCCTGAGGCTGCTTAATTCCACGGCAGTCGCCCCCCCGGGAAAGGCCGGAGATTGCAGTTCGGCCCAGGCTTTTTCCTGCGACGCGGGATCCGTTGCCGTTGCGATCGCGAGCGCTGCCGCGGGCTGAGCCATGCGTTCGCGTAAGGGGACAGGACCGCATACGATCATGAAGAAGTCGTAGGGGTGCGGCCGTTCGTTGGCCATCACGAACTGGAAGTGGACGCGGAAGAACTGCCAGCGAAACAGATTGTAATGTTCGGGCCGGATGATCTCGCGGAACCGGACCGGCACAATGGTGGGATTGCGTCGCGCATCGCCAACCTCGATGCCGTGCGCGGCGATCGGATCAATCCGGAAGAAGCTCATCACGTCCTTGCGCGCCTGGCAGTCGATCCAATCGATCGAAGGCGCGATCGCGAGCTGGCGCAGATGGTCACGGAAGTCGCTGGCCGCGCGGTGGAAGCCGACGATCGGAAAAGTGCTGCCGAGCGTCAGCAGCACGAGGCGCGGGCCGTGGTTGCCGAGGCCGGGGGCGCGCCTGAGCGCCCGCGCAACCATCTCCGCAGCAAGAAAGGAACCTGAGCTGTGACCGACGATGACGATCTCGTCGGCATCGCTGCCGCGCACCACCTCGCACAGATATTCGGCGAAGCGATCGATGCGACTGTCCCATTCCGGTCGTGCGCGATGCGAGAACTGCCAGGTCCAGATCGTGTCGCAGAGCAGGTATTTTGCGTAGGTGTAGTTCTCCGTGTACTTCAACGCGCCGTAAACCACGATGAAGAAGATCGCGACGCCTGCGAGCACGCTGAACGGCAGCGGCAGATGCAGCGCGTCGAGTCCCTTGGCGAACACGAAGCCGCTCGCGGCAGCAACCAGGGCTTCCACGAGCACGATCAGGTGCGGCCACGTGATGAAGGTCGCAAAACGCCAGTTGGCGTTCCAGAACCGGCCAAGGGTGCCGCGGAACACGAGGCCCCAGTAGATCCACGCGGCCTGCAACACCGTGCGCCAGACCGGCGCGGCCAGATCGTTCTGGATGAAATCCTCGAAGCGAAGAAAATCGTAGGTGGTTTTGGTTTGCCACTCCGCAGCCTTGGCTTCGATGCTCCAGGAGGTGATCTCTTCGTCGGACTTGCTCGTCGGACGGCTGATCGTGGTCTCGACCTCATAAAGCTGGCCGAACTTCCGCAGTTCGGTGCGGAACATGCGGTAATATTGCGCCAGACCGCGCGGATCGTAGCCTTGCAGGTAGATGACATGGCGGTTCTGGACGCGCACGCGGCTTTTGATCCCGATGTTCTCAAGGGAATGGCGCTGTTGGAATGAGCGTCGTAACGGCGACTGGCCGGCGACGGTCCCGAAGTTCCCCCCCGACGGTCACTATAGCAGCACTGCCGCTAGGCAAATGGAGAATTGCACCGATTTTCGGCTGATATGCACGATTGCCAGGCGGCCGTCCCGCGCTCAATCCGCGCAGGGAGGTTCAAAAAATTAATTTTTGCTGCCGTCCGGAGACGAAGGCAGCGTGCCGGCTGTCGGCTACTGCACGTCCAGCGGGGCGGTCCCGGTTGCCCGGCCGCCGGCATCGGTCGTGATCTTCTCGACCCTGGCTTCCGCCTGGCGCAGCAGAACCTCGCAGCGCCGCTTCAGCGCCTCGCCCCGCTCATAGATCGCGACCGACTCCTCGAGCGGCACCTTACCGTCCTCGAGCCGTTTCACGATCGACTCCAGCTCCTCGATCGCGCGCTCGAACGACAGCTGCTTGACTTCGGTTACGGTGTTGTCGGCCATACGGGGTTCCCTGCAGATCACTCAACTCCGGGGCCGTGCTTTTACACGCCCGTCATCGCTCTGTCAGGCCCCGCGGGGGCGCTGTCGGGCGGAACCTGGGGATCACGCCCCGGTCAGCGCCGCGACGTGGGCCGAGACGGATTCCTTAAGTCCCTGAAGGTCATAGCCGCCTTCCAGCACCGAGACGACGCGGCCGCCGGCGGATTTTTCGGCAACATCCATCAGCTTGCGGGTGACCCAGCCGAAATCCTCGGCTCGCAGGTTCAGCGAGGCCAGCGGATCGCGGTAATGGGCGTCGAAGCCGGCCGAGATGATCAAAAGCTCAGGGCTGAACTTGGTCAGCTGCGGCAGGATCAGGTTCTCGAAGGCCGAGCGGAACTCGAGGCTGCCATCCTCGGAGGCAAGCGGGGCGTTGACGATGGTGTCGTGCTCGCCGCGCTCGCCGCGGGCGCCGGTGCCCGGGAACAGTGGCATCTGGTGGGTCGAGCAGTACATCACGCTTTTGTCGGCCCAGAAGATGTCCTGGGTGCCGTTGCCGTGGTGGACGTCGAAATCGACGATGGCGGCGCGCTCGATGCCAAAGGTCCGCTGGGCATAGCGCGCGGCGATCGCCACGTTGTCGAAGAAGCAGAAGCCCATCGGCTTGTTGCTTTCGGCGTGGTGACCGGGCGGTCGCACCGCGACGAAGGCGTTGCGGTGGCGGCCTGACATCACGGATTCGGTCGCCGCGACGGCGCCGCCGACGCCGCGCATCACCGCCTCCCAGGTGCCCGGGGACATCGAGGTATCGCCGTCGAGATAGACGATCCCGGACGTGGGAGCCATGTGGCGCAGCTCGGTCACGTAGTGCTCGTTATGGCAGAGCAGGACCAGGTCGAGATCGGCCTCCGGCGCCTCGTCGCGATCCAGCAGCGCGAAGCGCTCCTCCGCCAACGCCTCCTCGACCGCACGCAGCCGATCCGCGCGTTCGGGATGTCCCGACGGCGTCGCATGATCTAGGCAGGCTTCATGGGAGAGGTACAGCGTCGACATTCAATAGGCCCTGCCACTCGCGCGTTCCAGGAACGCCCAATCTATGCGCTGAACGCAGGCTCGGAAAGAGCCATGACGGGGATATGACCGGTTTCCGCCGTTCGACGGGGCTTCACTGGGCCGTGTTGACGATGCGGTCGCGCGGCGGCGGCGCCAGCGGGCTGTTGGCCTTGAGAAACGCGAACAGCGCCTCGTCGTCGAAGGGGCCGATGATGGCGTCGCGGCCGTTCTTGAACGTCGTGAAGCCGTCGCCGCCCAGCGCGAGGTAGTTGTTGATGGCAACGCGATACGATGTGCCGGGATCGATCGGCTTGCCGTTCAGCCTCAGCGAGGTCGCATCGATGCGTGCGCCGGCCGGCTGCTTCGCATCGAACGCATAGGTGAAGCCGCGCGACACCTGCAGGATGCGCGGCCGCGCCGGGTCGAGCCATTGCTGCTCCAGCGCCGCCTTGATCTCGGCGCCGGTCAAGGTGACCGTCACCAGCTGGTTGCGGAACGGCTGGCTTGCAAACACGTCGGCATAGGTGACCGCGCCGTCGTCGCGACGGGCGAGATCGGTGCGGATGCCACCGGGATTGGTCATCGCGATCACGGCGCCGCCCCTGGCAGGCGCGGCCATTGCCGCGAGCTGGGCATCGGCGATGACGTCGCCGAGCACGCTTTCGCCGGAGGCGTTCGGCAGCCGCGAGAGGGTCGTCGTGATGACGCCGGCAGGGCGATTGGCGTAGGGAGCAGCGAGCTTCTCGTACGCGTCGATCAGCGTGGTCTGCGCGGCGTCCTTCGGCAAGGTCGCGTCGACCACGATGTTGGTCGCGTTGGCGCTGATCACGTCGCGCGTGGTGCGGTCGAGCTTGACGTCGATCGCGGTGACCAGCGTGCCGAACTTGTCGGCCGAGGTGACGAGACGCTTGTCGATGGTGCAGACATAGGCCTGGTGGGTGTGGCCGGAGATGACGATGTCGACCGCGCTGTCGAGGTCCTTGACGATGTCGACGATCGGGCCGGACAGGCCGGGGCATTCGTTCATGCCGCCCGACGGCCAGCCACCCTCGTGGATCAGCACGACGATCGCTTCGACGCCTTTGGCCTTCAACTCCGGGATCAGCGCGTTGACGCTCTCGGCTTCGCTGTGGAAGTCGAGACCGGCCGAGCTCGCCGGCGAGATGATGCCTGCGGTGCCCTTCAGGGTGAGTCCGATGAAGGCGACCGGGATATCCTCGAAGCTGCGGATTTCGTAAGGCGGAAACACCGTCTTGTCGGTCCCGGCCAGGAAGGTCGAGGCGGCGAGATAGTGGAACGTGGCGCCGGTGAACGGCTGCGGCCCGCGGCAGCCGTCCTGCGGATGGCAGCCGCCATTCTGCATGCGCAACAGCTCGTCCTTGCCCTCGTCGAACTCGTGGTTGCCGACGGCCGACAGCGCGAGCCCCATCTGCGACATCGATTCGATGGTCGGCTCGTCGTGGAACATCGCCGATAAAAACGGGCTGGCGCCGATCAGATCGCCGGCCGCGACGAAGATCGTGTTGGGCTTTCCGTCGGAGAGCAGCTTGACCAGGCTTGCCATCTGCGCAGCACCGCCGGCAGGCACCATGCTGCTCTTGGTCGGATCGGCGGGATCGCTGACGCGGATGCCTGACGCCGGCGGCTTCAGATTGCCGTGGAAGTCGTTGATGGCGAGGATGCGCAGGTTCACCGGCTCATCCTCGGCATGGGCGGCGGGCAGGGCGGCGAGACCCGCCGCGGCGGCGCTGGTCAGCAGGCAGGAGAGGGCGATGCGGCAGAGAAGGTTCATGGCAGGGTCACGTGTGATGCAGGGCGGCAAGGCGAAGCGCGATTGCCTCGCCCTGGCCGCGATGACATAAGATGACTTCATAACAACAATACTGGGAATCGGGAGGCCGTGATGAAAAGAATGATGCTCCTTGCCACCGCGTTGTCACTTGCGGCCGGCCCCGCTGCAGCGCAATCACTGCCGGACTTTCTGAAGCAGATGATCGCGGCATGGAATACGCCGACAGAGCCGTTCAAGGTCATCGACAACGTCTATTACGTCGGCACCAACGGGCTCGCCTCCTATCTGATCACGACCCCGCAGGGCCACATCCTGATCGACACCGTGATGCCGGAATCGACCGCGCAGATCGAGGCCAGCATCGGCAAGCTCGGCTTCAAGGTCGCCGACATCAAATACATCCTCAACACCCACGCTCATATCGACCACACCGGCGGGCTCGCGCAGATCAAGCAGGAGACCGGCGCGCAGATGGTGGCGGGCGCCAAGGACGTGCCGCTGCTGGAAGGCGGCTTCTATCCCGGCCGCGAGGAGGAGCGCCATCTCGGCTTCCCGCCGGTCAAGGTCGACCGCGCCGTGCACGAGGGCGACACGGTGATACTGGGCGGCATGACGCTGACCGCGCACGAGACGCCGGGCCATTCGCCGGGCTGCACCAGCTGGACCACGACCGTGAAGGATGGCGACGCCACCCGCAGCGTCATCTTCTTCTGCAGCGCCACCGTCGCGCTCAACCAGCTGGTCGGCCGCCCGACCTATCCCGGCATCGTCGACGACTACAAGAAGACCTTTGCCTGGGCGAAGACGGCGCATCCGGACATCCTGCTGGCACCGCATCCGGAGATGTACGACATGGCCGGCAAGCGGGCCAAGATCGCCGATGGCGGACCCAATCCGTTCGTCAAGCCGGGCGAGTTCAACGCCTATCTCGACAAGCTCGAGACGCAGTTCGCCGACGGGCTCACCAAGCAGACCACCGCGCTGCAAGCCGGCAAGTAGTTGCCGCCCCGGTTCAGGCTGGATCGGCCGGCACGAGCCGGTCCAGCGTGAAGCCGGAGAGATCGACGCGCGGTGCCTGGCCCAGCGCCATCGCCGCGAGCGCCTCGCCGACCGCGGGTGAATGCTTGAAGCCGTGGCCGGAGCAGGGCGAGGCATAGATGACATCAGCATCGCCGGGATCGCGGTCGATAACGAAGCGGCCGCCACTCGCGTTGGTGTAGAGGCAGACCGCGCTGCGCAGGCATGTCGGGCCGAGATCCGGTACGAACGGCCGGACATAGGTCTCGTAGGTCGCCGCGATCTCGTCCGCCGTGACCTCGCGCGACACGTGATCCGGATCGACCTCGCCGGTCAGTACCTCGTTTGCGATCTTCACGCCGTTCGCGGGCGAGCCGAGCCAGGGAAAGCCGTAGATGTCGGACGCGGCGTGCTCGCGCCCGGTGACGTCCCAGATGAAGACCGGTGCGTCCGCACCGAAGCGCTCGGGATGGGACAGGATCTCGAACCAGTACAGCACCTGGCGAGTGACGCGGACGCGCCGGCGCAGCGGCGCGACCAACTCGGTGATCCACGGCCCCGTGGTGACGATCAGCGTGGTGGCTGACGCGGTCGTGCCGTCGTCCATGATGACGGTGTGCGCGCCGGCTGCGCGGCGGAACGAGGTCACACGCCGGCCGGTCAGCAGCTCGGCGCCATGGCGCGCGGCGACCGTCAGTTGCGTCCGCACGCAGTCCTCGACCAGGAGATAGCCGCCTTCACGGTCGAGGAAGGCGCGATCGCTCGCCGCGGTGTTGAAAGCCGGATAGTCCGTGCGCAGCCGCTCGGCCGCAATGATCTCGCCATCGATCCCGTGCAGGCGCGCGGCGGTCTCGATGTTGGCGAAGAACTGCGCGCTGGTGACGCCGTGGACCTCGCCGCCGTCCTGGCTCGGAATGAACAGGCAGCCGCATTGCGCGAACAGGCGCGCACCCGTGTCGCGCTCCAGCGCGCGCCAGATTTCGTGCGAGCGCAGCGCCAGCGGCGCGTAGTCGACGCCTTCGCCGATCGCGGCGCGGGTGATGCGGGTCTCACCATGGGTCGAGCCGAATATATGCGGCGGCTGGAAGCGGTCGATGCCGAGCACGCGCCGGCCGGCCGTTGCGAGATGCAGCACGGCGGCGCTGCCGACCGCGCCGCAGCCGATCACGATCACATCATAATGCGGCATGCGCACGTCCCGCCTGGCCTCGGGAGCTCCGCCTCATTTCTTCTTCTTGCGCGACAGGAACGCCTTGAAGGCGCTGACCGCCTCTTCCGAGGTCATGCGCTCGGCGAACAGATAGGCCTCCTGGTCGATGCGGCGTGTCAGCTCGTCCGGCGGCGTGCGGATCAGCTTGCGCCCGATCGCGACCGCCTCGGCCGGCAGCCGGCAGATGTCGCGCGCCACCTTGAGCGCCTCGACCTCGGTATGGCCCGGCGCCACCACCGTGTTGACGAAGCCGGCGATGTGCGCGTCCGCCGCGGTCATCGCGCGGCCCATCACCAGCATCGCGAACGCGCGCTGATAGCCCATGGTCTGCGGCATCAGCAGGCTGGAGGCGCCCTCCGGCACCAGGCCGAGATGGATGAAGGGCGTCGAGAACGTCGCCGTGGTCGAGGCCAGCACATAGTCGCAGTGGAACAGCATCGTGGTGCCGATGCCGATGGCGACGCCGTCGACGGCGGCGATGATCGGCTTGACGTTGTGCGCCAGCGAATAGAGGAATTTGGTCGCAGCCGAGGTCCGCATGGCCTCGCTGCCGGCCGCGCCCGCATGCAGGAAATCCTCCAGATCGTTGCCGGCCGTGAACACGCCGGAGCCGCCGGTGATGATGATGCATCGCACCAGCGGATTGTTCTGCGCGGTGTCGATCGCATCGCTCATGCCGAGATACATGGCCTGGGTGATTGCGTTCTTCTTCTCCGGCCGCCGCAGCTTGATCGTCCGCGTCTCGCCCTCGTCGGTCACGATCAGATGGTCGGTCATGTGTCCCTCGCGCGTCGTGAGCCGGCCGCCCGCGCCGCGGCCGGTTGTTTCGAGTCTTCTCGCCAGCCAAACTACATGATCTTGCGGGCAGGCCAAGCGCGCAGAGCCGTCCAGGCTGGCCTCGCAGGCCGCGCATCCGGTCGCACCCGCGAACAGGTGAGGCACATGGTTGCCACGAGGTTGGCGGCGCCGGCGCAACTAGGTCGCGTTGTCAGACTGCGCGCGGCCAACGTTCATCGTGCGCGTAACGATGTTGACGTGCAATCTTTGGTAGAATTATGATGGAGCGAAGCAACTCATGGGCAGGGAGGCGTCAATGCCAAGATCTGGAATGCGTGGATCTCGATTGATCACATCAGCCGTGTCGGCAGCTTTCATCCTCGTCGCGGCACCGGCGTTCGCGGCGGGTGGTCGGATCATGGTCAGCGGCTGCACCACCGGCGGGATCGAGGGGTGCATCTTCCTCAATACACCGATGCAGCGATACGCGCTGCTGGTGAACCCGCCGAGGCCCGCCCTGGGACGCGGGGTGACGGTGAGAGGGGTGCTCGACGAGGGGCCAGGCATCTGCATGTTCCAGCAGTCCATCCGCGTGCTGCGCTGGAACTACAACAAGTTGCGCTGCCCCAAGCCGGACATGTAAGCCGGACATGTAAGCCGGGCGCGGGGGCGGGGCCGGCGATCATCCACGTCAGCGACGGGATCACGCGGCCTTCGCGGTCTCGCTGGCGCAGCTGCACCTGATTGAGCAGTGCTTTCAACAGCCCCGGCAGATGCTGACGGCGCCGCGGCGCAGCAGCCGGTCGTTCTCCTTGACGCGGGCGCGCTCGAGCCGCTGTCGTGCGCGCTTCGACAGCCGCTCCGGGACGTAGGCCCTGACGTAACGCGACTGCGG
>JBARNF010000210.1:0-4337 GCA_049802835.1 Bradyrhizobium sp. | reverse complement strand
GTGCAAGAGGTTGGGACTGCACCGGCCCCGGAAGGGCTGCGCCCTGCCCTGGCGGCGGACGGGTCGGCGCCGGCAGCACGCGTCCCTGCGGCGGGAGCTCCGGGACCTCCTCCTCTTCCTCCGGTGGCGGGGGAAGCGGTTCTCCGCGGCGCGGAATGTTGCCGGGCGGACGGGGAACAGGGTCGGAGAAGATGGTGCCGATCTGCGCGCGCGCAGGCAAGGCCACCAGCGCCATGGAGGTGGCGGCCACGAAGGCTGCGAGAGCGGTCAGGGCAATGTTTCGATGCATCTCGCGGGGCTTTGTCAGGCGAATCGGGGTTCCGGACAGTGTAATGGCGCCATGTCCCAACCGCCGCTCTCGATCGGCCCTTCCGTTAACATGCCGAATACGGCGGGGAAAGGGCGACTTACCAGCCCACCGCGAGCTGGCCACGCCGTTCATCCAATGAGATAGTTGCATGATCGGAAAATAGCGTGAAACCAACGCGCGACAAGGCCGGCGCCACGGAAACCGGCGGCAAGGGAAAGACAAGGGAAGGAAGCGAATGACGGATTCGATTCGTCTCGACGGCAGGACCGCCGTCGTCACCGGCGCAGCCGGCGTGATCGGTTCGGCGACCATGCGGCGGCTGGCTGAACGCGGCGCCCGCATCGTTGCTGTTGACCGGCGAGAGCAGGACCTCAAGAAGGCGATCGCAGATCTGCCCGCAAGCGCGGAAGCGCTGGCGATCGGTGCCGACGTCACCGACGAGGAGCAGGTCGCGGCCTACGTGCGACGCGCCTGCGGTCGGTTCGGAACCATCGACGTGTTCTTCAACAACGCCGGCGTCGAAGGCGAGATCAAGCCGATCACCGACTATCCGCTCGATGCGTTTCGGCGCGTGCTCGACATCAACGTCGTCGGCGTCTTTCTCGGCCTCAAGCACGTGCTGCCCGTCATGCTGAAGCAGAACCGCGGCTCGATCATCAACACCGCGTCGATCGCCGGCCTGATCGGCTCGCCGCAGATTGCGGTCTACAGTGCCAGCAAGCACGCGGTCATCGGCCTCACCAAGAGCGCGGCCTGGGAATGCACCGGCACGAACGTGCGCGTGAACTGCGTCTGTCCCGGCTTGATCGACAGCCGCATGCTGAGCGCGATCATCGAGGGCCGCAGCGGCGCCCCCGTTCCGATCGACAGGGTCGTCGACCGTGTGCCTGCGCGCCGGCTCGGCCATGCCGCGGAGGTGGCATCGATCGTCGCCTTCCTCGGCTCCGACGACGCGAGCTACGTCTCCGGCGCGGCCTACACTGTCGACGGCGGCCGCACCGCCGCCTGACATCCCCTCAACTCAGCAGGTTCATTGTCCATGCCCGTCCAGCTCGATGCCGATGCCGCAGCCGTCTACAAGGCGTTTCAGGAGGCCGGCCGTCCGGCCTATGAGACCCTGACGCCCGCGGAGGCGCGCGACTACTATCTCGCCGCGCGCACGGTGAGCAATCCCGAACCGCCGCAGCTCGCCGATGTGCAGGAGCTCGCCATCCCTGCCCCGCATGGACAGATCCCTGCCCGGCTGTATCGGCCCAGGACGCTGCGTGAGGCCGGCGGCCTCGCGCCGGCATTGGTGTTCTTCCATGGCGGCGGCTGGGTGATCGGCAATCTCGACTCGCATGATGTGGTCTGTCGCACGCTCGCGCATGAGGGCGAACTGGTCGTGATCTCGGTCGACTATCGCCTTGCGCCCGAGCACAAGTTTCCGGCCGCGATCGACGATGCGATCGCGGCGACACAATGGGTGGCCGACAATGCGGCCGCGCTCAGCATCGACGGCTCCAGACTCAGCGTCGGCGGCGATTCCGCCGGCGGCAACCTCGCCGCCGTCGTTGCGCTGTCGGCGCGTGACGGCAAAGCGCCAAGACTGTCCGGCCAGGTGCTGATCTATCCCGCGACCGACTTCACGATGAGCCATCCCTCGCACAGCGAGCCCGAAACCAGCGTGCTGCTGACCCATTCGGTGATCCGCTGGTTTCGCGACCACTATCTCAACAGCGCCGCCGACATCCACGATTGGCGCGCCTCGCCCGCCAAAGCGGAGACGCTGGTCGGTCTGCCGCCCGCCTATGTGCTCACCGCCGGCGCCGATCCGCTGCGCGACGAGGGTGACGAGTACGCGCGGCGCCTGCGCGAGGCCGGCGTGCCGGTGACGCACCGGACGCACCCGGGCCAATTCCACGGCTTCTTCACCATGGGCAAGCTGCTGAAGCAGGCCAACGTCGCGGCGCGCGATATCGGAGTGTGGTTGAAGCAGCTCGACGGCGGAGCGCAGGCAATCGGGACCGCACCGGCTTGAGTTGCCACTCACAGCCGGCAGGAAGGCAGGATGATCATGGAACGATCAAGCATGGTGATTGCGCTCGCCTGGTACAGGCCCGAGGAATGGGAGGATCTCAAGCTGATCTGTCCAGATCTGCACGACACTTACGAGGAATGGCTGGCCAGCGCTCAGGATACCATCGAAGGCCTGGGCCCTCTCAAAGAGCAGGTCGTGAAAGTCGTCCTGACGGCTGACGAGCTCCGGAAGTGGAAGCGTGCGACCGGGCGCAAAGTCGACTCCAAGGTTCGCTCTCAACTCGCCATCAAGCGCGCCAGAAAGACCGACGACGAAGGTGATGAAGGTGAGATTCATCCGCCACAGAGGCAACCATGAGACCTCGCGGCACGAAGACAACGAGGACAAACTTGAGCGCTGCATTGAAGTCGCCAAGCAAAGGCCCGGCTGCAAGCCGGCCACAACAGTAACCTCGTCGGTCAGATTTTGCATTCATGCGCGCCCTCTGACGCCTGTTCTCCAACTCGTTGATGGGGACAACGATCAGCTTTACCGGCGATCCCGCTGGACGGTTTCCCCGCGCACGCAAAAAGGAAGCCAAGCGTCGGCGAAATTTCGGCTGTTCTTGCGCTGCAACCAAGATAGTGTCCGACCGCCCGCAAGGACGGGTCATGGCCGACCAGCCCGGCTGCACCAACAGGAACGCCCTTGATGTTCGAACGACTGAGCCGCCAGCCCGATGATCCGCTCCTTGCCCTGATCGGCATCTTCAAGGCCGATCCGAGGACGGACAAGGTCGATCTCGGCGTCGGCGTCTATCGCGACGAGACCGGCCGTTCACCGATCTTCCGCGCGGTGAAGTCCGCCGAGCGTCTGATCTGGGAGAGCCAGGACAGCAAGGCCTATGTCGCGCCGGAGGGCGACCAGCTCTTCCTCGACCTGTTGTGGTCGGTGGTCGGCGGCCCCAAGCCCTCCGTCCATGCCGCAGGCGTACAGACGCCGGGCGGCTCGGGCGCACTGCGCCTCGCCGCCGATCTGATCCGCCAGGCCGGCAGCGGCAAGATCTGGCTCGGCCTGCCGAGCTGGCCCAACCACGCCGGCATCTTTGCCGCCGCGGGACTGACGGTCGAGACCTATCCCTACTTCGACGTTCCCTCCCAGACGCTGCAGCTCGACAGCATGATCGAGGCGCTGCAGCGCGCCGAGCCTGGCGATGCGGTCCTGATCCACGCCTGCTGCCACAACCCCAGCGGCGCCGTGCTGAGCGCCGAGGACTGGACGCGCATCACCGCTGTGATCGCGGCGCGCGGGCTCGTGCCGCTGATCGATTCCGCCTATCAGGGCTTTGGCGCCGGCCTCGACGGCGACGCGGCTGGTCTGCGCGCCATGATCGCAGCCGTGCCGGAGGCGCTCGTTGCGGTGTCGTGCTCGAAGTCGTTCGGTCTCTATCGCGAGCGGACCGGCGCCCTCTACGCCGTCGCATCGGCCCAGGCCGCGGCCGACACCGCGCGGTCCAATCTCGTCGCCATCGCGCGCACCAGCTACTCGATGCCGCCGGACCACGGCTCGGCGATCGTGAAGACCATTCTCGGCAGCCCCGATCTTCGGCAGGACTGGAGCGAGGAGCTGGAGTCGATGCGGTTGCGCCTGGCAACGCTGCGCCGCGCCTTTGCCGAGGCGCTCGGCGGCCGTTGGTCGAACACGGTCGCCATCGGCGTTCAGGAGGGCATGTTCTCGCTGCTGCCGGTCACCCCGGCCGAGGTGCTGACCTTGCGCGAGAAGAGCGGCGTGTACATGCCGACCTCGGGCCGCATCAACGTCGCCGGCCTGAAGCTCGCCGACGTGACCCGCGTCGCCGGCCTGTTCAAGGCGCTGTGAGCGCTCGCGGGCGAGAGGACAACGCGTGACGGATATCGTTCAGGAGCGGCACAAGCTCTACGAAGACGCGATGGCGCTCACCTTCGGCACGCTGTTCGTATCGCTGGGCATGCTGATCTACAGCAAGACGGTGCTGCTGGTCGGCAGCAC
>JBARNF010000209.1:0-3468 GCA_049802835.1 Bradyrhizobium sp. | reverse complement strand
ATTCTCGGGATGAAGAATGCGGCGGCAATGTACGCCAATGCCGTCCCCGGGATCGTGCAGCAGACCAAGCAGACGCTGCTGCAGGCCAACTTGAACTATCAGAAGGACCTCGACGAGGTCGCCGTGGTGGTCGCGCAGACCTATGCCGGCAAGGAGAAGGAGATCGGCGAGAAGATGGCGCAGATCTACTGCAACGAGTTCACGGATGCCGAGATCGCGAACCTCGTCACCTTCTACAAGTCGACGATCGGCCAGAAGCTGCTTGCGGCCGAGCCGAAGGCGATCCAGATGAGCATGGGCGCCATGAACCAGTGGGCCGCGGAGTTCTCCGACACCGTGACCGCGCAGTTCCGGGCCGAGATGCGCAAGCGCGGCAAGCAGATCTAACCGATCCACCAGCGAGAGCAGGTCGAGGACGAGATGGCTGATTTCGACGTCGACCTGTTCGTGATCGGTGGCGGGTCGGGGGGCGTGCGCGCCGCCCGCATCGCCGCCGGCCATGGCGCCCGCGTGACGGTCGCCGAGGAATACCGCATGGGCGGCACCTGCGTGATCCGCGGCTGCGTGCCCAAGAAGCTGTTCGTGATCGGCTCGCATGTGCGCCAGGAGATCGCCGATGCCGCAGGCTTCGGCTGGACGATTCCATCCGCGAGCTTCGACTGGAAGACGCTGATCAGGAACAAGGACAAGGAGGTCGCCCGGCTCGAGGCGGCCTATGCCGCCAATGTCGAGAAGTCCGGCGCGCGCATCGTCAAGACCCGCGCCGTGATCGAGGACGCGCACACCGTGCGCCTCATGACCGGCGAGGCCGTGCGCGCAAAATACATTCTGATCGCGACCGGTGGTGCGCCCAATCACGGCACGCCGATTCCAGGCATCGAGCACGTGATCTCGTCGAACGAGGCGTTTCATCTCGACGAGCTGCCGCGCCGGATCGTGATCCAGGGCGGCGGCTACATCGCGCTGGAATTCGCCTGCATCTTCGCCAATTTCGGTTCCGACGTGACCGTCGTCTATCGCGGCGACAATATCCTGCGCGGCTTCGACGAGGACGTGCGCAAGCATGTCCGCGCCGAGATGGAGAAGGAAGGCATCACTATCCTGACCGGCTGCACGGTGACCAGCGTCGACAAGCACGGCCACGACTACACCACGCACCTGTCGAACGGCTCCAGCATCGCCTCCGACAAGGTGATGTTCGCGATCGGCCGCCATCCTGCGGTCGCCAATCTCGGCCTGGACAAGGCCGGCGTCGCCATCAATCCCAGGAACGGCGGCATCGCGGTCGATGCGTTCTCGCAGAGCTCGGTGCCGAGCATCTATGCGATCGGCGACGTCACCCACCGCTTCAACCTGACGCCGGTCGCGATCCGCGAAGGCCACGCGTTCGCCGACACGGTGTTCGGCAACAAGACCGTGCGCGTCGACCACGCCGATATCCCGACGGCGGTGTTCTGCCAGCCTGAGGTCGGCACCGTCGGCCTGACGGAGACGCAGGCGCGCGAAATGTATGACCGCGTCGATATCTACAAGACCAGTTTCCGCCCGATCAAGGCGACGATGTCCGGCCGCGACACCCGCGTGCTGATGAAACTCGTCGTCGACGGCGCGAGCGACCGCGTGCTCGGCTGCCACATCGTCGGCGACACCGCGGCCGAGATCACGCAGGCGGTCGCGATCGCCATCAAGATGAAGGCGACAAAGGCAGATTTCGACGCCACGATCGCGCTGCATCCGTCAGCCGCCGAGGAGCTGGTGACGATGCGCACCGTGACGGAGCGTCACGTAAGGCAGGCGGCGGAATAGGGCTGGCGCATATCAGCCCGCTGGAATGCCTCGCGTGGGAGGATGATTTCGGTGACAGTGCACTAAACTTCGCTCGCCACGCGAGGCGGCGCGCTGCGACCTGCCGTGTTCAAATCCAGCGACTTCCTGCACGGTCACTAGACTTGACGACATAGGGCAGGGCGAACATGTAGAGCCCGGTGCCCAAGAGCACGATGAGCGGGATCAGCGCCAGCAGGCCGATCCACAGCGCAGGCTGGCTCTGCGTCATCGCCGCGATATTGACGATGACGGCCAGCGTGAAGGCTATGGATACCCAGCGGTGGACCTGCCGGATGGTGTTGTTCCAGTTCAACTGCTCCTCCTGTGATGATGTTTGGCGTGATGCCGCTTGCCGCGATGACGCTTGCATGCGCGAGCCTCAGTCGAGGCGCGCGACAGTTTGTTCGAGCGCGTCGAAGAACTTCGGCCAGCCGTAGGTCGCGCCCTGATAGGCGCGGGTCTGATCCGGCCCGAAGCCGGTCTGCTCCATGCGCAGATGCGTTCCCGCGCCCGTCGGCGTCAGCGTCCAGGTCACGACGCTGTCGAGACCCAGCGCGGCCCAGGTGTAGGACAGGGTTCTGTGCGGCTCGATGGTCACGACCTGGCAGTCGACGACACCCCAGTCGGCCCGCAGCTTGAAGCGATGATCGTGCTCGGCTGCGAAATCGTTCGCCATCAGCCACTCGGAGATCAGATGCGGCTGCGTCAAGGCGCGCCAGATCTTCTCTGGCGGATGCGCAAACTCGCGTTCGACGACGACGGTGCGGGTTTCGGGCGCGGCTCGTGTCATTGATCCATCCTGTTGAGCAGTTTTTCGAGATCGTCGAACCGGCTCTCCCAGAACGCGGCCATCCGGCTGCTCCAGTCGAGCAGCGGGGCGAGCGCTTTCGGTTGCGCGCGGTAATGCGTCTGCCGGCCTTCATGCCGTTCGCGCACGAGGCCGGCCTGTTTGAGCACGCCGAGATGCTTGGACACGGCGGGTTGTGAGACGCCAGCTTTGGCAGTCAGCGCGCCAACCGTCTGCTCGCCATGGCGGCACAGGCCCTCGAAGATGGCCCGTCGCGTGGGGTCGGCGAGTGTTCGGAACAGGAGGTCGGAGGCGCGCGACATTTAATCCATAACTCGGTGGTTATGAATCTTTCATAACTGTGCGGCTATGAATTAGTCAAGCAGGAACTCGTGTCCGCTCGACCGGATGTATGCGCTGGTCGCAAACCAATCCGAGCTGGTCGGCCCGCCGGTCGAGCGGTGAGGCTGCGGGCATTCCAGAGAGCAGGGCGCGTCTCCGGAGCTCACGAGGTCAGCGAGGCTGGTCCGGATCGTGTGCTCCGTGGCGCGGTTGGCCAAGAAACTGATCTTGGGGAAAACAGAGTTGCGCCGCCACACTGTAACGCGCGGCTTTTGGGAACGTCGAGGCAATCATTCAGTCGTGCGCCCAAAGCGGCGGCATCTCCGTCGCACGACGCAATGCGCTTGAAGGCCAGAGATACTCGCTGTCGCGTAACGTCGTGCGCGCGTCGGTCGGCGGTCCGCGCTATCGAACCGGAGGCTGCGGCCTGACCAGTCCGTCGAGACCATCACGTAGGATGTTGACGATGATCTTGATCACCTGCAGCGCTGCAATTGCGGTCGTTGTATAGG
>JBARNF010000208.1:0-16257 GCA_049802835.1 Bradyrhizobium sp. | reverse complement strand
CCGACCTTGCCGACGACCAGGTCTTCGCGCGCGAGAACATCCGCGCGTTGCGCAATTGCACCTTCATCAACATGATCGACGGCTGCGCCATCTCGCTGCCGGCGCATCGCCACGGCGAGGTCCCGGTGGGGCTGATGTTGGCGCAATCCGGCGGCCAGGATCGCAAGCTGCTGGAGATCGCGGCGGGAATCGAGGACGTGGTGCGCGGCTGAGGTTGAGCCTAGGGGCACACGGAAAACGGGTGGCGAAACGCGTGCCTGACGACCACATTGTGAGCATGATGAATGCTCGCAGATTGGCTACTTCTCCGCCGGCCGGGATTGACGCGATCGAATGGACCGAGGTCGAACACGAGCTCGATGCTCGCGGCTGCGCCGTGTTGGCTCAGTTGCTCTCGCCAGAGGAGTGCAGCGCGCTGGCGGCGCTCTATCCGGATGATCAGCGCTTCCGCAACCGGGTGGTCATGGCGCGGCACGGTTTCGGCCGCGGCGAATACAAATACTTTTCCTATCCGCTGCCGGATCCGATCGCGCAGCTGCGGCCGCAGCTCTATGCGAATCTGGTCGCGATCGCCAATCGCTGGAACGCGGCGATGGGGATCGATGTCCGATACCCTGCCGAGCATGAGGACTTCCTCGCCCGCTGCCATCAGGCCGGCCAGACCAGGCCGACGCCGTTGCTGTTGCAATATGTCGAAGGCGACTACAACTGCCTGCACCAGGACCTCTATGGCGAGCACGTGTTTCCGCTGCAGGTCGCAATCCTTCTGTCCGAGCCGGGGCGCGATTTCGAGGGCGGCGAGTTCGTGCTGACCGAGCAGCGGCCGCGCATGCAGTCGCGCGCCGAGGTCGTGCCGCTGCGGCAGGGCGACGCCGTGGTGTTCGCAGTCCACAATCGCCCGGTGCAGGGCACGCGCGGCAGCTACCGCGTCAACATGCGCCATGGTGTCAGCCGGCTGCGCTCCGGCCGGCGCCATACGCTCGGCGTGATCTTCCACGATGCAAAGTAGGACATGACGGCAGATCTGTTCGATGGACTCGAACCCGCGGGGCTGGCGCGCGAGCAGCTCGCGCCCGGCGCGGTGCTGCTGCGCGGCTTGGCGCGGCCGTACGACAGCACGTTGATTGCAGCGATCGATGCGATCGCCGCACAGGCGCCGTTTCGCCGCATGGTGACCCCGGGCGGCCATCAGATGTCAGTGGCGATGACGAGCTGCGGATCGTTGGGCTGGGTCACGGATCGCAGCGGCTATCGTTACGATCCTCTCGACCCGGAGAGTGGGCGGCCTTGGCCGGCGATGCCGCCGCCGCTGCGGCAGCTCGCCGGGCGCGCGGCCAGCGAAGCCGGCTTTGCCGACTTCGCGCCGGACGCCTGCCTGATCAACCGCTATGAGCCTGGCGCGAAGATGTCGCTGCATCAGGATCGCGACGAGCAGGACCTGGACGCACCGATCGTCTCGGTGTCGCTGGGGCTGCCAGCCACGTTCCTGTTCGGTGGCCTCAAACGCAGCGACAGGACGCAACGCTACCGGCTGACCCACGGCGATGTCGTGGTGTGGGGCGGCCCGGCGCGATTGGCCTTTCACGGCGTCGCGCCGCTCGCCGACGGCGAGCATGCTCTGCTCGGCCGCCAGCGGGTCAACCTGACGTTCCGCCGCGCTCGCTGATGCTGACCATTCCGTGATCTCAGCTCGTTTGCAACATGCATCCCTGGCCTTATGCTGCGCCCGGGAGAGTGGCCATGAGCATTGTCGAACTTGCGGATCAGCGTTCGCCGGCGGCGACCCGGCTTGGACTTCACCTTGCGCTGCTGCAGCTGGTGTTCACCCTGCTGTGGACCACCTATGTGATCTACCTGCCGAAGCTCGCGGTCCAGGTCGGCATCGCGCCGTCGGCCGTCATCCTGATCCTGATGATGGATCAGGCGATCTTCACGCTGTCGGATACGGCGATGGGAATTGCCGCGGATCGCATCGCGCGTGTCGCCGTGCGGTTCGGGATCTTCATCGGACTGCTGACTGCGGCGTCGTGCGCTGCTTTCGTCGCACTGCCATTCGTGGCGGCATCGTCCAGCCCGGCGATGTTTGTCGGTCTGATCGTGATCTGGGCGATCACCTCCTCGGTGCTGCGCGCGCCGCCGCTCACGCTGCTCGGACAGCATGCGTCCCGGCCTCGCGTTCCGTTTCTCGCCGCGCTGGTCATGCTCGGCTATGGGATGGCCGGCGCTCTGTCGCCGTATCTCGGAATCGTGCTGCGCGAGCACGATCCGCAGCTTCCGTTCATCGTCTCGTCGGTCGTGCTGCTGTTGACGGCGCTCGGCCTGTCGCGCGTTCCGCACGACGGCGGCCCGACCGTCAAGCCGGCGTCCGCGCCGGCCGGACCGAAGCCTCTCGGCCGCCTGCACATGCTGTTCGTCGGCGCGATGGTGATCCTCGCGCTCGGCTACCAGCTGCATTTCAGCATCAACAGCGAAGCCTTCTATCTCCGGCTTGCGGCGCCGGGTGATCTGCCGTGGCTGATGCCGGTGTTCTGGATCGGCTTCAACATCGCGCTGTTTCCCGCCAGCGCCGTCGTCAAGCGTCGCGGCGGTCTCATCGTAATGGGAATTGCCGGCCTGTTTGGCGCGATCGCGATCGTCATGGCCGAAATTGCCGGCGCGCTGAACGTGCTCATCGTTGCGCAGTTCATCGCGGGCGCCGCCTGGGGCTGCATGATGATGAGCGCGGTTTCGGCGGCGCTCTGGATCGGCGCGCGGGGGGCCGAGGGCAAGGTGACCGGGCTGGTGTTCTCCGCGTTGGCGCTTGCCACATTCGCGCGGATGGCCGCAGTTGCCGGCGGCTTACAGAAGCTGCCGGACTACGCGCCGCTGGTGCGCTGGGCGCCGGTCGCCTGCTGGCTCGTCGCCGGCGCCGGCCTGCTGGTGATGGCCGCCGCGGGATTGCAGGGACGGCGCGCGTCTCCGTCCTGACGCTGATCTCCGCGCGGCCGTGCGCCAATCGGGCTTACGGCTTCGGCGGATGGATGAAGGCCCAGGGCGACACTTCGGAATCCCGGGGGACCTCGATGTCGATCAGATACGGCCCGCCATGCGCCAGCGCCGTCTCGAGTGCGGACCTGAACTGATTCGGGCCCGTGACGCGGCTCGCCGTGACGCCGAAGGATTCCGCAAGCTTGACGAAATCCGGATTGACCAGGTCGGAGGCGACGACACGGCCGTCGAAGCGCTCGCGCTGGTCGCGGCGGACGTTGCCATAGGCGTTGTTGTTGAACACCAAGGTGACGACACCGATGTTGTATTGCACGGCGGTCGCCAGCTCCTGCACGGCGAACATGAAGCCGCCGTCGCCGGTGATCGCGACCACCGGCTTGTCGGGATGGGCGACCTTGGCGCCGAGCGCGGACGGAAAGCCTGAGCCCAGCGTGCCCTGATAACCTGACGTGATGAAGGTGCGCGGCTCGTAGACCGGGAAGCCATACCAGGAGGCGAAGCCGACCTGGGACAACTCGTCCGTGACAATGGCATCGTGCGGCAGCACCTCGCGCAGCACGTTGAGATAAGCCATTTGCGGCTGCACCTTCTGGATCTCCTGTAAAGTCGCCGCTGTGGCTTCGCGAATGGCCGTGCGGCGGCCTGATGTCTTGCGATAGCCGGCCTTGCTGACGGCGGCGGCAAGTGCGGCCGTGCCTGCCTTTGCGTCGGCCACGATGCCGGCGTCGACGATGAGGCGCCGCATTTCCGCAGGATCGATGTCGATGCGGACCGACTTCAACCCGTCGGGCTTGAACGGCCAGCGGAACGTAGTCGGCAGCTCCATGCGGCTGCCGATGCCGATCATCAGATCCGTCGTCGGCCAGAGCTTGTAGGCCGCCGCCATGGTAAGCCCGAGCTCATGCGCATTGGAGACGATGCCGCGCCCCGAGCGGAAGGCAACGACTGGCGCGTCGAGCATCTCGGCCAACTCGAGGATCTCCTCGCGCGCCTCGATCGCGCCGGCGCCGACGAAGATCATCGGCGCCTTCGCGCCCGCGATCAGCGCGGCGGCCCTGGCGACGCGGTCGGGGTCGGGCTGTGGCGGCGCGAACTGCGGCAGCGGCTTCGCCGCGGCCGTCTCGGCCTTCTGCGTGAACACGTCCCAGGGCATCTCCAGCGCGGCAGGACCGCGCCGCCCGGACAGCATCTCCTGGAAGGCCCGCGAGACCAGCGTCGGCGCGCTGTCGGGATATTCGATGCGGTCGGCCCATTTGACGAAGGTGCGCAAGGTCGCGAGCTGGTCGGGCATCTCGTGCAGATGGCCGCGGCCGCGCCCGAGATAATCGGTCGGCACCTGGCCGGTCAGGCACAGCACCGGCTCGTTGCAGCCGAAGGCGGTGAGCAGCGCGGCGCCGGCATTGAGCACACCGGGACCCGGTACGACGCTGAACACGCCGGGCTTGCCGCTCGCGCGGGCATAGCCGAAGGCCATGTAGCCGCAGGCCTGCTCATGACGGGCCCCGACGACCTTCAACTGCGCCTGGTGGAAGGCATCGAACAGGCCGTAGACCTGCGCGCCGGGCAGGCCGAACACGGTGTCGACGCCGTGGGCGACGAGCCCGCTGACGATGGCTTCGCCGCCGGTCATGGTGGTCATGCGTAGGTTCCGTTCCTGACTTTACAGAGCTTCGTCGACGACGCCGTTGCGCAACGTGCCGACGCCTTGGGCGGCAATCTCGATCACATCGCCGGGCTTGAGGTAGCGTGGCGGATCGAACCGCGCACCGGCGCCGGTCGGTGTCCCCGTCACGATGATGTCACCGGGTACCAGCGTCGTGAACGTCGAGATGTAGTTGATGAGATAGCGGAAGCCGAAGATCAGCCGCGACGTCCGGTCGTCCTGGCGCAACTCGCCATTGACCCGCGTGGTCAGGCGGATGTCGGCGATCTGGCTCTCGTCGGTGTAGGGCACCATCCACGGGCCGAGACTTCCGGTGGAGTCGAAGTTCTTGCCCTGCGTGACGTTGAACTTGGCGTGCCGGACCCAGTCGCGGATCGTGCCCTCGTTGCACAGGGTCAGTGCCGCGATGTGATCGAGCGCGGCGCTTTCCGGAATATGCCGGCCGGCCTTGCCGATGATCAGCACGAGCTCGCCTTCGTAGTCGAGCTGCGGCGAGGCGCGCGGGCGCACCAGCGGCGTGTCGTGTCCGACGAAGGAGCGCGGCGTCCGCATGAACATCGATGGATATTTCGGTGCGTCCTGGCCGTCCTTGTACTCGGCATTGCGGTCGGGATAGTTGACGCCGATGCAGATGATCTTCTCGGGCGAGGGGATCGGCGGCAGCCAAGTGATCGCGTCGAGATCGTGATCGGGCGAAAGCCTGGAGGCGGCATCGATCAGCCGCGGCAGGGCGCCCGCTGCGATCACCTCGCGCAGGGTCGGATAGTCCTTGGCAAAGCGCGCGGAGAGATCGACGAGGCCCTTGTCGGTCGCAAGTCCGTAGCGGACCGAGCCATCGACGGCATAGGTGGCGAGGCGAGGGGAGGTCATGGGCATCTGTCCTTACACGCCGAGCCGCTGGATCTTGTGGGTGCCGCGCGCGAGCGAGACGTGCTTGGTCTCCATGTAGAAGTCGAACGAATAGTCGCCGCCGTCGCGGCCGATGCCGGACGCCTTCATGCCGCCGAACGGAGTCGGCAGATGGCGGACGTTCTCCGAGTTCAGCCAGATCATGCCGGCCTCCATCGCATCCGCCACGCGCAGCGCGCGGCCCATGTCGCCCGTCCAGACATAGCCCGTGAGGCCATATTGCACGTCATTGGCGATCGCGATCGCGTCCGTCTCGTCGCGGAACGAGATCACGGTCAGGAACGGCCCGAACACCTCCTCCTGCGCCACGCGCATCGTCTGGCTTGCGCCGGTCACCAGCGTCGGCTCGACGTAGTGGCCGCCGCCAGGGCCATCAAACGGCTTGCCGCCGACCGCGATGATCGCGCCGTCCTGGCGCGCGATGTCGACATAAGAGCAGACCTTCGCAAGATGCCGCTCGTGGATCAGCGGCCCGATCTCGGTGGCGGGATCGAGCGGATGGCCGACCTTGAGTGCGCGCACCCGCGCGGCGAGTTTCGCGGTGAACGTCTCGGCGATGCTCTGTTGCACCAGGAGACGGCTCGACGAGGTACAGCGCTCGCCATTCAGCGAGTAGATCATGAACACGACGGCGTCGAGCGCGCGGTCGAGATCGGCATCGTCGAACACGATGACCGGGTTCTTGCCGCCAAGCTCGAAATGAACGCGCTTCAAGGTCGGCGCGCCCTGCGCCATGATCGCAGATCCCGTCGAGCTCTCACCGACGAAGCCGATCGCCTTGATCGCAGGGTGCTCGGTCAACGCCTTGCCGGCCTCCTCGCCGAAGCCGTGCACGGTGTTGAGCACGCCATCCGGAATGCCGGCCTCCTTGGCGAGGTTCGCCAGCCATTGTGCTGTTATCGGCGACCACTCCGCGGGCTTGTGCACGACCGTGCAGCCGGCCGCGAGCGCCGGGGCGATCTTCCAGGTCGACAACATGAATGGTGTGTTCCACGGCGTGATCACGCCCACGGGGCCGATCGGTACCCGGGTCGAGATGTTCCAATGCTCATCGCTCGGCGTGCTCTGGCCGTCGCGCGCCTCCATACATTTGTCCGCGAAGAACCGGAAGTTCTCGGCGGCCCGGAGCGCGGCCTTGGCCATGAAGCGGTAGGCCTGCCCGGTGTCGACGCATTCGAGGACAGCGATGTCCTCGGCATTGGCTTCGATCGCATCGGCCAGGCGATGCAACAACTTGCGCCGCATCGCGGGCGCCATGTCGCGCCATGATTTGAAGGCCAGCGATGCCGCCGTCGCGGCGCGGTCGATATCCTCGGCATTGCCGCGCGCGACCTTGGCCAGCACGGCGCCGTCGATCGGGGACTTCGTCTCGAACGTCGCGCCCGAGATCGCCGGCACGATCTTGCCGTCGATGAAATGGCCGATGCCCTCGTCCTTGAGCTTGGCGAGCAGGGGGGCGGCGCGGTCGAGATTGGCCTGGTAGATGTCGGCTTTGGGAGTGGTCTTATCCATGGGATGCCTCCGCCTTCAGGGCGTCGTGGATGTTGTTGCGCTTCCAACTGGTCGCGGCGTCGTTGATCTGCATGTCAAAGGACAGCGCGAATTTGCTGCTCGCGAACACCGGATCGAGATGGAGCGAAAGCGCCTTGAAGACATGCTCGCCGGCCTTCTGCCGTGCAGGGAGGTCGCGGCCTTCGCCGAGCCGCAACAGTATCGCCAGAAAGCCGTAGTCGGCCTTGCCGTCGGCGATCGCGTAGTGCTCGCAGCGGATCGCGCGAACACGAATGCCGCCGACCGGAAAGATGCCGGTCTCGCTGGCGGCCTTGCGGACGATCTCACAAACGGCGTTCATATCGAGACGCGAATCGAGATTGGCTGAGTATTCGATGCTGAAATGCGGCATGACCGATCACTCCGACGGTGTATCAGGCGAAATAACAGCTCACCGTCCCGTAGGGACCATAGTCGGCCTGGATGGTGTCGCCCCTGCGGGCCTCGATCGGCCGGATGAAGGAGCCCGCCAACACCACCTGTCCCGGTTCCAGTGCGAGCCCATGAACGGCGATCTTGTTGGCAAGCCAGGCCACGGCGGTCGCCGGGTTGTTCAACACGCCGGCGGCCAGGCCTGTCTCTTCCAGTTGTCCGTTCTTATGACAGAGCGCGCCGATCCAGCGCAGGTCGACGTCGAGCGGCCGCAGCGGACGGCCGCCGAGCACGATGCCGGCATTCGCGGCATTGTCGGCGATCGTGTCGAAGATCTTGCGCGTCGCCTTGGTCTCGGGATCGACACGCTCGATGCGGGTGTCGAGTATCTCCAATGCCGGCACGACGAAGTCGGTCGCGTTGAGCACGTCGAACAACGTGCAATTCGGTCCTGAGAGGCGGTGCTTCATGACGAAGGCGAGTTCAGCCTCGATACGCGTCGCGATGAAGCGGTCGGACGGCACGAGCCCGCCATCGGCAAAGAACATGTCATCGAGCAGCACGCCGGAATCAGGCTCGCCGATGTTCAGCGCGCTCTGCATTGCCTTCGACGTGAGACCGATCTTGTGCCCCCTGACGATGCGACCTTCAGACACCTTGATGTCGATCCACGCTTTTTGAATCGCATAAGCATCGGCGATGGTGATGCCGGGAAAATCCTGGGAGAGCTGCTTGATCTGGCGGCGGCTCTTCTCGGCCTGATCCAGGCGCAGCGCGCAGCTACGGATGTCGTCGCTCGACAGGGGCATGAAATGAACCCTCGCAAAACAGGTGGCGGCGGTTGATTAACATGTTAAGTTTCAACGGGCAAATCGAAACGGCATTTGCTGCAATGCAAATGTGCGACCTGGGATACGGATGCCGAGATGGGCCATAAGGCGAAAAGTGTGAAGCCGTCCGCCAAGGGGGCGCGTCAGGTGCCGATGCGCGACTTCTCGCAGTCGCTGCCGATGGCATTGTTGCGTGCACGCGAGGCCGTGATGCGACAGTTTCGCCCCGGCCTGCGGCAGCACGGGCTGACGGAGCAGCAATGGCGGATCCTGCGCGCGCTGGCGGCGGTCGATGCCATCGAGGTGACGGAGCTGGCGCGCGTTGCGTTCCTGCTCGGTCCCAGCCTGTCGCGCATCCTGCGCGATCTCGAGGCACGCGGCCTGATCGAGCGCGAGGTCGACACGCGTGACATGCGCAGGGGGGTGCTGTCGATTTCCACCAAGGGCATGAAGTTGATCGCGCAGGTCGCGCCCGGCTCGGAGGCGATCTATGCGTCCATTGCGAACCGCTATGGCGTACGCAAGCTTGCCGCGCTGCAAAAAATGCTCGCGGAGCTGGAGGGCAGTCTCGCGAATTTCGGCGAGTCGGAAGAGGCAGGTGACGTGTGAGAGCAAATTTGCATGAGCGTAGGAAGGTGACGCATAGCTCATGCATAGGTGTTAGGCATCGTGGGGTGCCGGAAGCCTGATTGTCGCCTTCGTGGCAATGAAAGTGGTGGTGAGATCCGAAGTTGCCGCGATATCAATTTACGGATGGCAGAAGAGACCTTAAACAAGCGCAAGCGTTCGTGGTCCACATGGATGGCGAGCGCATGAGACGGCCATATAACAAGCCGGGTACATAATAAGCCGCGAAAGAAGTGCGGTCAGGGAGGAATCTATGAAGCTCACGAGACGCGAATTCGCGGCCGGCATCGCCGCCGGCCTTGCAGCCCCTGCCGTCATCACCAGCGCTCGCGCGGAGGCCGCGACCATCAAGATTGGCATGTGCGCGCCGGTAACGGGGCCCGCGGCTGAGTCCGGCGGCTACGCGATCAAGGGGGCCAAGCTCGCGCTGGAAGCCGTCAACAAGGCCGGCGGCATTCTCGGCAAACAGGCCGAGCTGATCATCGAGGACGACCAGACCACCAATCCCGGCATCGTGCTCGCCTTCTCCAAGCTCGCCGCGCAGTCGGACATCGTGGCGTTCCTCGGTTCGATCCGCTCGACCCAGGTCCACGCGATTTCGCCCGACGTCATGAAGCTCGGCAAGCCCGTGATGATCGGCGGCACCGACCCGACGCTGACCCATATGGGCAATCAGTGGCTGTTCCGCTTCCGGCCCAATGACAGCTATTCCGGGCGCGTGATCGCCGATTATGGCGTCAACGTGCTCGGCAAGAAGAAGTGGGCGGTGCTGCATTCCACCGATGCCTTCGGAACCGCTGGCGGCAAGGCGCTCAGCGCCGCGCTGGACAAGCTCGGCGCTCCCGCGGTGCTTGACCAGGGCTACGCCAACCAGAGCCAGGACTTCACCCCGGTCGTGCTCGCGATCAAGCAATCGGGCGCCGACATTCTCGGCTCCTACTTCACCTTCGAGAACGATCTCGGCATCTTCGCCCGCCAGTTGCGGCAGCTCGGCGTCAATATTCCGTGGGTCGGGTCGCCGTCGATCGTCAACATTACGGCGCTGAAGCTCGCCGGCCCCGCGCTGTACGGGACTTATGGCGTCGCTGACTATGCCGAGGAGTCGAGCGAGGGATCGAAGGTTTTCGGCAAGGCCTATCGAGACCTCGCCAAGGTGGCGCCGGACAACCAGAGCTCGTGGCCGTATGACGCCGTGACCGTGCTCGCGGCGGCGATCAACAAGGCCGGCTCGACCGATGCCGTGAAGGTCCGCGAAGCAATCCTGTCGATCAAGAAGTTCCCGGGCGCCGAAGGCGAGTATAATTTCGACCAGAATGGCGATGGGCTGCACGGCTACAACATCGTGCGGAACGAGAAGGGCACGATCGTCTTCGACAAGCATATCGAGTTCAACGACTGACCAGGGCCGCGCGTCTCCCTGGCTTGCCGCCGGGGAGGCCGCCTCCGGCGCCCTGCGTTTCGGCTCCTCTTACCATCGTCGGTCTGGAATGGATCTCGTTCTCCAATTGCTGTTTACGGGCATCGGCATCGGCGCCGTCTACGCGCTGGTCGCGCTCGGCTTCGTGCTGATCTTCCGCGCCACCAATGTGGTGAACTTCGCGCAAGGCGAGTTCTCCATGGTGGCGGCCTACCTGATGGTGGTGTGCGTCGAAATGGGACTACCGTACTGGCTGTCCTTCGTGCTCGCGCTGGTGGGGATGGCGCTGCTCGGCGTGATCTTTAATCTCGGCGTCTATTATCCGCTGCGGCACCGCACCTATCTGCCGGTGATCATTGCGACCATTGGCGCTTCGATCCTGCTCGCCAATTCGGTGCTTGCGATCTACGGCCCGCAGCCGCAGGTGCTGCAGGGCTGGTTCGAGACGCCCGGCATTCAGCTCGGGCCGGTCTATCTCGACAGCCAGTATCTCCTGATCATCGCCGTGACCATCGCGCTGGTTATCTTCAACTACTGGTTCTTCGAGCACACGATGCTCGGCAAGAAGCTGCAGGCGACGTCGCAGGACAAGGAGATGGCCTCGCTGCTCGGAATCTCCGTCTCCACCATGATCATGATCACCTTCATCTATTCGGCGGTGCTCGGCGGGCTCGCCGGCGTCCTGGTGGCGCCAATCCTGTTCGTTTCGATCCAGATGGGCTCGACGATTGCGCTGAAGGCGTTCGCGGCCACCATCATCGGCGGCTTCGGCGACGTCGCCGGCGCCATCATCGGCGGGCTCGCGCTCGGTGTGATCGAGACGTTCGGCGCGGCCTATGTGTCCGTTCCGTACAAGGACGGCTTCGCCTTCCTTGTTCTCGTTGCTTTCCTGGTCTTCCGCCCGCAGGGCATCTTCGGCGAACGCGTGGCGGAGAAGGCATGAGCGTGGGCAGCGACAACATGCCGGTGACGGCGCCGGTCGTCAGCACGAGGCCTGCGCTCGTCAGGCACGTGCCGTATTTCATCGCTGCGGCGATGGTCGTGGCATTGGCTGCGACCATGCAGTTCGACGGCTATATCCTCAACATCCTGATGCAGGCGACGACGTTCTCGATCGCGGTGTTCGGGCTCTCGGTGGTGCTCGGCCTGTGCGGCCAGATCAACCTGGCGCAGGCGGCGTTCTTCGGCTTCGGCGCCTATGCGGTCGGGATCGGCACCACCGACCTGCAGATGAACTACTGGTTGTGCCTGGGCGTGGGTTGCCTCATCGCGCTGGCGGCGGGGGCGTTCCTGGGCATGTCAACCCTCCGGCTCGGCGGACATTATCTCGCGATGGTGACGATCTCGTTCCAGCAGATCGTGACACTCGTCATGATCAACGCGATCTGGCTGACCCACGGACCCGACGGCGTCTCCAGGATCGGCCGTCCGTCGCTGTTCACGACCTCGCAGGGCTATCTCGCCTTCTGCGTCGCCATGCTGGCCATCGTCGGCTACCTGGTCTGGCATCTTCCGGACACAAGGCTCGGCCGCGCGATGCGGGCGGTCCGCGACAACGAGCTGGCCGCCGGCGTCAACGGCATCGATGTCTTCAGAACCAAGGTCTCAGCCTTCGCGATCTGTGCTGCGCTCGGCGGTCTGGCCGGCGGTCTGTTTGCCGGCGGCTTCGCCTATGTCAGTCCCGACCAGTTCTCCTTCGCGGAATCGATCGTGTTCCTGACCATGTCGCTGCTCGGCGGCGTGGCCTCACCGATCGGATCTGCCATCGGCACCGGTCTTCTGATCCTGATCCCGGAATGGCTGCGCTTCCTGAAGAGCGTGCCGGGACTTTATCTCGCGATCTATGGCCTGTTCGTGATCCTGATCATCCGCTTCATGCCGGATGGCATCTGGGGCTTCGTCGCCGCTGCGCTGGACAAATGGCGCACGAAGATCAAGACGTCGCCCGCGACCAAGCCGCTGCAACTCAAGCCGGCTATGGTCGGCGGTGACGTCGTACTGGAGGTGCAGGGACTGTCGAAGCATTTCGGCGGACTCAAAGCGGTCGACAATGTCGACATCGCGGTCAGGCGCGGCGGCGTGCACGCCCTGATCGGGCCGAACGGCTCGGGCAAGACCACGACCCTGAATGTGCTCTCCGGTCTCTACAAGGCGACATCCGGCCGGATCGTGCTCGACGGCGTCGACATCACGACGATGCCGCCGCATCAGCGCACGGCATCCGGGCTTGGACGTACATTTCAGAACATCCGGCTGTTCCGCTCGATGACGGCGCTGGAGAATGTCGAGATCGGCGCCGAGCGTCCCGGCAATACGATGATCGGGGCAGGGGGCGGTGCCGTGCTCACCGAGCGCGCGATGGAGGCGTTGACCTTCGTCGGACTCGGCAGCCGCGCCAACGAGCCGATCACGCGCTTCTCCTATGGCCATCAGCGCCTGATCGAGATCGCCCGGGCGCTGGCGTCAAACCCGACACTGCTCCTGCTCGATGAGCCGGCGGCGGGCCTCAACTCGACCGAGAAGCTCGAATTGCACGAGCTGTTGAAGCGGATCGCGGCGCAGGGCCTCACCATCCTGATCATCGATCACGACATGACTCTGGTTTCGGAGGCCGCCCAGCACATCACCGTGCTCAATTTCGGACGCCGCATCGCGGACGGCGAATCGATGGCGGTGCTGCGTCATCCCGACGTCGTCTCCGCCTATCTCGGGAGCGAATGATGGCGCTGTTGGACATCCGCAACCTCGTCGTTCGCTACGGGGAAATCGAGGCGCTGCGCGGCGTCTCCTTCAGCGTCGAGCAGGGCAAGGTCGTGACCCTGCTCGGCGCCAACGGTGCCGGCAAGTCGACCACCTTGCGCGCGATTTCTGGGCTCGCCAAGCCGGCCGCAGGCGAGATCCTGTTCGACGGCAAGTCGATCGCGGGTCTCGGGCCGGAAGCGATCGTGCGGCTCGGCATCTCGCATGTGCCGGAAGGTCGCAGGGTATTTCCGGGGCTTTCGGTCAAAGAGAACATCATGCTCGGCGCCTCGAACCGGCGCGCGCCGAAGAAGCAATTGTCTGATGAGGCGGACGCGATGTTCGATCTGTTTCCGGACATCCGCGCCTTCTCCAACGCGTTGGGCTGGACGCTGTCCGGCGGCCAGCTGCAGATGGTCGCGGTTGCCCGTGGCCTGATGGCGAAGCCGAAGCTGCTGCTGCTCGATGAGCCGTCGCTGGGGCTGGCGCCGGTGATCGTGCAGGCCGTGTTTCGCATCATTTCGGAGATCCGGCGCAGCACCACGGTCTTGCTCGTCGAGCAGAATGCGCGCATGGGATTGTCGGTCGCCGACTACGGCTACGTGCTGGAGACCGGGCGTATCGTGCTGGGCGGCAAGCCCGACGAGTTATGGGGCAACGAAGCCATTGCGGCCGCCTATCTCGGCGGCCATGCCAAAGCAGGTTAACTGGAAGTTCTGGTCATGGTCACCATCAAGGTCGAAAACCTCATCGATTTCGTCGCCGAATTGTTCGCGCATGCCGACTCCTCGCCGGAAGAAGCGCGCCGGATCGCGACCTATCTCACGACGGCGAACCTGACGGGGCATGACAGTCACGGCGTGATCCGTGTCCCCGTGTATATCCGCTGGAAGAAGATGGGATCGATCGTGCCGAATCAGACGGCTGAGGTCGTCGTGGACACGCCGTCGCTCGTCGTCGTCGATGGCAAGTTCGGTTACGGCCAGACCGTGACGCCGCAGGCCGTGAAGATCGGCATCGAGCGATGCAAGAAGAGTGGGCTCGCGGCGCTGGCGCTGCGCAATTCCGGCCATCTCGGCCGCGTCGGCGACTGGGCGGAAATGGCCGCTGCCGAGGGGCTCGTCTCGATTCACTTCGTCACCGCTGCGGGCTCCTTGCTGGTCGCTCCTTATGGCGGCGTCGAAAAGCGGTTCTCCACTGCGCCGTACTGCGTCGGCATCCCGCGGCAGGGGCAGGACCCGATCGTGTTGGATTTCGCGACCTCGATCGTCGCCGAAGGCAAGGTGCTGGTGGCAAGCCGCGGCGGCAAGAAGCTGCCCAAAGGCGCATTGATCGATGCGGATGGCACGCTCAGCGAGGACCCTGCGGTGCTCTACGGGCCCTATGAGACTGAAGGGCCGCGCGATCATACCAAGGGGACGGGGGCGATCCGCGCCTTCGGCGAGCACAAGGGCTCCGGCCTCGCCTTCATCTGCGAGCTGCTCGGCGGCGCCTTGACCGGCACCGGTGCGACGTCGGCGAACCGGCGTTTCGCCAACGGCATGCTCGCGATCTACATCGACCCGAAGGTCGTCGATCCCGCCGCCTTCTTCGATGGCGAGATCACCCGCTACACGGATTTCATCCGGGCGACCACGCCGGTGTCCGGCGTCGATCAGGTGCTGGTTCCGGGCGACCCGGAGCGCAAGATGCGGGCGGAGCGCACCGCCAATGGCGTGCCCTTGCCGGATGACACCTGGGCGGCGATAGTGAGCACGGCACGCGAGGTGGGCGTCAGCGAAGCGAGCATTCAGCGGGCGACCGCGTGAAATCGGTGCGATCGTGCGGCAACCCGATGAGGGGCCGCGATAGAGCTGGCCTGGACCGCCTCTCCGTCCGCTGATCGCGAACGACGGGTTCGAACAACACGGATCGATTTGAACAAAAAGGGAAGGAACCGCAATCGTGGCGAACAATAAGGTCAAGCAGCTCTGGGCCGAAGGCAAGACGGTGGTGAATGCCTGGCTCGCGATCCCCTCGGGTTTCTCCGCGGAGGTCGTGGCCCAGTGCGGCTTCGACAGCGTCACCGTGGACATGCAGCACGGCGTTCAGGACTATTTGTCGATGGTCCAGTGCTTCCAGGCCATGCACGGCCACCCGGTGACGCCGATGGTGCGGGTGCCGTGGAACGAGCCCGGCATCATCGGCAAGGTGCTGGATGGCGGCGCTTATGGCGTGATCTGCCCGATGGTCAATACTGCGCAGGAGGCGCGCAACCTCGTTTCCTATTCCAAATATCCGCCGAAAGGTGTCCGCTCCAATGGTCCGATCCGGTCGGGCATGTACGGCAGCGCTGGCGACTACCAGAAGACGGCTAACGACGAGATCGTGCTGTTGCCGATGATGGAGACCAGGACGGCGGTCGAGAACATGGAATCCATTCTCGATGTCGAAGGCATCGACGGCGTCTATATCGGTCCGTCCGACCTCGGTTTCTCCTACGGCCTCGTGCCCAAGCTCGACCGCGACGAGCCCGAGATTCTCAAGATCTACGAGAAGATCGTCAAGGAGTGCGGCAAGCGCGGCCTCAATCCCGGCATTCATTGCAGCGGCGCCGAGGGCGCGGTGCGCGCCATCAACATGGGCTTCAAGCTCGTGACCTTGTCGAACGAGGTCGGGCTGATGCAGGTCTATGCCCGCATGCAGGTCGCGCAGACGCGCAAAGAATCCGGCGGCAAGGCTTGAGAAGAGGCGAATGGCGAGTGGATGTGGCGAATAGGGGAACTCCATTCGCTATCCGCCACTCGCCATTCGCGCATTTGTTCGCGATCGACGTATTGAAACGAGAGAGGCTGCCATGGCTCCCGCACCCGTCATCCGCCTTCACCCTGAAGACAGCGTGCTGATCGCGCGCGCGAGCCTGCCGCCAGGGCTTGCTGTTGCCGACGGGGTGGTCACGGTCGACCGGATACCGGCGGGTCATAAGGTCGCGGTGCGTCCGATCGCGCAAGGAGAGCCGATCCGCCGCTACGGCCAGATCATCGGCTTCGCCACGGCGCCGATCGCGCCGGGACAGCATGTTCACACACAGAACTGCGGCATGGGCGACTTCTCCAAGGACTATGCCTACGGCGTGGACGTGAAGCCGACGCCGAATTTCGATCTTCCGGCGACGTTCGAGG
>JBARNF010000207.1:0-11317 GCA_049802835.1 Bradyrhizobium sp. | reverse complement strand
GCTCGAAGGGATTGACGACGAATTTTTCGGCGGTCTTTCCCGCGTCGTTGAGATACCCGCGCGCCAGCCCCACGCCTGAAATGCACAATTCGCCCGGAACGCCGACGGGCAGGAGCTCGTTCGCTTTGCCGAGAACGTAGACCCGCGTATTGAATACGGGTCTGCCGATCGGCATCCTCTCCTCTTCGGCGACCACCTCGCAGCTCGTCGTGACGACGGTGCTCTCCGTCGGCCCGTAATTGTTCACGACGTGGTAGCGTTTGGGCCTGAAGCGGCGCAGGCGATCGCCACCGGTCAGCAGCACCCGCAGCGAATTGTTGTCGAGCTCGACGAACAACTCGCATATTTGAGTCGGCAGGAAGGCGATCGTGATTCCGTTCTCTTCGAAGTAGCGATTGAGGCGCAGCAAGTCGAGCCGTATCGCCTCGTCGATGACGTGCAGAGCGGCGCCGGCCTGCAGGTAGGGGAATATCTCCCAAACGGAGGCGTCGAAGCTGAACCGTGCGCACTTCGTGGCCCGGTCGGCTGCCGTGACCTCGAACTCCCGGTTGTGCCAGGCGCACAGATTGTTGACGCTGTGATGCTCGATCATCACGCCTTTGGGCGTTCCGGTCGTTCCCGACGTGTAGATCACGTATGCCAGATCGCGGCCGCCGGCCCGATCGCCGAGATTGGAGTCGTCGCCGCGATAGATCTCGCGATCGCCGAGATCGAGGACGAGCCGCGATCGATCGCGCCACTCCGCGCCGCCAGCCGCGACGACGATCCTCGCTCCACTGTCCTCCAGCATCGCTCGGACGCGATCTTCGGGACAGTCGCGGTCGATCGGCAGATAGGCGCAACCGGCCTTGAGAATACCGAGGATGCCGACGACCATCTCGACGGACGCTCCGGCGAGGAGTCCCACCACCTCCTCGCGGGCGACCCCATGGCTCACCAGGCGTCGGGCGATCTGGTTGGCGCGCCGATTCATCTCCCGGTAGGTGAGCGCCGACCCCTTGAACACGACGGCGACGTTGTCGGGGCTCTTCTCGACCTGCTCTTCAATGAGCGCATGAATGCTCCGATGTGCCGGATAGTCGTGCGCCGTCCGATTGAAGCCGACCAGGATCTGTTGCCGCTCGGCTTCGGTCAACGGGTCGAGGTCCGCGATTTTCCGGTCGGGATCGCTGGCGATTTGTTCGAGGATTCGCGTGTAATGAGCGGCAAATCTCTCCATCGTGCTTCGGCGGAACAGTCTCGTGCTGTATTCCAGCTCGAAATGGAGCCCGGCCTCGCGCTCGACGGCCAGCAGGGTCAAATCGAATTTCGAGATCTTCCAGTCGAAGTCGAACAGCTCGATCTCCAGCCCGTCGACCTCGTACGTCCCGCCGCCACCGTTCACGGAGGCGAACACCGTGTCGAAGAGCGGGTTTCTGCTGAGATTCCGCTCGACCGCTAGCCGATCCACCAACTCCTCGAACTGATAGTCCTGGTTGCCGTAGGCTTCGAGCGCGTTGCTCCTCACCCGGCCGAGGAAGTCGTCGAACGTCAGCTCCCCTCTCGGCTGGTTGCGCATCGCCAGCGTATTGACGAACATACCCACGACCCGCTGCAGGGACGCGTGATTTCGGCCCGCGACCGGCGTGCCGACGACGATGTCCTCCTGGCCCGTGTACTTCGACAGCAGGATGGTGTACGCCGCCATCAGGGTCATGTGCATCGTCGTGCCACACCGCCGATTGATCGCCCGCAGGCGTTCGACGGTCTCGGGGCCGGCGTGGAATTTAACGAGATCTCCTTCGAAGGACTGTATTGCGCCGCGCGGAAAATCGGTGGGCAGGTTGAGAACCGGCAGCTCTCCTGCGAACGATTTTGTCCAGTAGGCCCCTTGCGCCTGGACCGCGTCGCTGCTCGACCGGGCGCGCTGCCACACCGCATAATCTTTGTATTGAACCGTCGCGGCTTTGAGCGTCCGCCCTCGATACAGCGCGATGAGCTCGTCGAGGATGATCTCGACGGAGATTCCATCCGACACGATGTGGTGCATGTCGACAATGAGCGTATGAGCCTGCGCTCCCGTCTCCACGACCGCGGCCCTGATCAGCGGGGCCTTGCTCAAATCGAACGGGCGAACGAAGCGCTCGATCGCCTGCTGCCGGTCTTGCCGCCCCTCCGGGGAGAGCTCCTCGAACGCGAAGTCGATTCGTGGGTGGACCTTTTGGACGATCTCGTCGTCGATCAAGGCAAAAGACGTCCTCAACGCCTCGTGCCTGGCGATCAGGGCGGCAAAGGCCCGCTGCCATCTCGCAGCGTCGAACGGCCCTTTGATCTCCATGGCCCAGGGGACGTTGTACTGAACATCCGATGGGGCTATCCGATTCAAGATGTACAGCCGCTTCTGCGCCGACGACGCGGGATAGTGCTCTTGCTCGCCCACCGGCGCGATCGCCGCCGATGCGCCATCCCCGCTCTGCCGGACGAAGATCGCCAGTTCCCGAATGACGGGATGAGCGAAGACCTCCCGCAATGTGAGGTTGGCGCGAAGCTCGCGGTTGACTGTCGCGGTCATGATCGTCGCTTTCAGCGACTGTCCGCCGAGCTCGAAAAAGTTGTCGTCGATCCCGACTCGCGCCACCCCGAGAACCTGCTCCCAGATCCTCGTCATCGCGGTCTCCGTCCTGGACCGCGGAGGTGTGTACGGATGGGCGCGGGCCACGACCTCGCGAGGATCCGGAAGCGCGTTCCTGTCGACCTTCCCGCCTCGCGCGATTGGAAGGCGCGCGAGCGGCACGAACCAGGTGGGAATCATGTGGGCTGGAAGCTGCGCCGCGAGGCGAGCGCGCAACTCCGTCGTCGACCCTTCGCCGTCCAGCACGACGTAAGCACATAGATGCGCGTCACCGGCTGCATCCACCCTCCTGGTCACAACAGCGTCCGTGACGTGGGGAATGCGAAGGAGATGGGCTTCGATCTCCCCGAGCTCGATTCTGAAGCCGCGGATCTTCACCTGATCGTCGTTACGCCCCAGATATTCGATCTTTCCATCGGGCGGCATCCGAGCGACGTCGCCGGTCCGGTACATGCGCACGCGGGTCCCGCCGAGGCGCTTCACGACAAAGCGCTGCTTCGTAAGGTCCGGATTGTTCAGGTAGCCCGCGGCCAGACAGACTCCGGCGACATACAACTCCCCGATCACGCCCAGGGGAACGGGGTGACCGTATTTGTCCAGCAGGAAGGCGCCGGTATTGTCGATCGCCTTGCCGATGGGGACCGATCGCGCCGTGTCGGTCTGCGGGTCGTACTTGTGGATCGTGCAGCCGACGGTTGCCTCGGTCGGTCCATATTCGTTGAAGATCTCGACCATCCCGCCAAAGCTCGCGTGGATGCTCGCGGCGAGACTCGTCTTCAGGTCTTCGCCGCCGACGATGATCTTTCGCAGTTTTCCCGGAGCGCGCTCGGAGTCTTTCAGCACCTCGACCAGAAGATTCAAATGGGTCGGCGTGACCTTAAGCAGTTGCACCTGATCGTCCCTGACGATCTCTCGAAGCAGGCCGATTCCGTCGTCGTTCCGGTAGATCACGATCCGACCGCCCGAGATCAGCGGCGTGAATACCGACGTCACGGTCAGGTCGACCGACAACGGGGAATGCAATGCGAACGATATCTTTTCGTCCCCGATGTAGGTCCTCGACGCCCAGGTGACGTAGTTCGTCAGAGCGGCGTGGGAAATCATCACGCCCTTCGGCGTTCCCGTTGAGCCGGAGGTATAGATGACGTAGGCCAGGTCCTCCGCCTCGACGCGCGGCGGCTCCGGCAAATCCTCTCCGCAGCCGCGCACGTCTCGATCGAGCGCAATCGTGGCGAGCCCGGGCAGCGCCAAGCGCTGCGATTCGCCGCGGATCAGGAGCACGGTAATCCTCGAATCGGCCACGATGCCTCGGAACCGCTCGATCGGAGTCGTGGGTTCGATCGGTAGATACGCCGCGCCCAGCTTGAGCACGCCCAGAATGGCGACGATCATCTCGATCGATGGTGTGGCTGCCACGCCCACGAGATCGCCGCGCCCGATCCCCTGCTCCCGGATTCGCGCCGCCAGCGTGTTCGCGCGCCGATTCAGTTCGCCGTAGCTCAGGCTCTCCACCCCGAACGAGACTGCGCATGCGTTCGGGTTCGTGCGAACCTGGGCGAGGAAGAGCTCCAGCACGCTCTCCCCGCACACTGCCGGTTTCGCCGGCGGCGCGATACGGCGCTTCTCCGCCTCGTCGAGCATGGTAATATCCGCCAGCCTGACGTGCGGATTCCCGGTCACCTCCTCGAGAATATTCAGGTAATGAGACGACATCCGTTCGATCGTCTCTTTGCGAAACAAATCGGTGCAGTACTCGAATTCGAGCACCAGCTGGTGATCCTGCTGCTCGATCGCCGTCAGACTGAAATCGAATTTCGAAATGTCGTAATCGAGCTCATGGCGCTTGAAGTCGACGCCGGCAAAGCGGCCGACTTTCGCATCGTAGGGGAGCGCCGCGAACATCGTGTCGAAAAGGGGATTGCGGCCGAGATCGCGCGGCGGCCCGATCTTGTTGACCAGATCCTCGAACTGGTATTCCTGGTTCTCGAAAGCACTCAAACATTCATTGCGCACCTGCGCGAGGTACTCGACGAACTCCAACTCGCCGCGCGGCCGGCTTCTCAGCAGCAGCGTATTGACGAACAGCCCGACGACGCCACGAAACTTCTCGGCCTGTCGCCCCGCGACCAACGTGCCGACGATGACGTCTTCCTGACCGGCGTATTTCGACAAGAGAATATAATATGCCGAGAGCAGAACCATGTAGATGGAGACGCGGCTCTTCGCGACGAGTGCTCGCAGCCTTGCGCCGAGGTCCCGCCCCGGTCGCGCGAATATTCTGTCCCCGGCGAACGATCGGGTGGGCTTTCTCGGGAGGTCCGTCGGCAGGCTCAAAGCCGGTCTGTCGCCGCCCAGGAGGCCGAGCCAGTACTCTTCCTGCTTCTTCGCCTCCGCCGTCTTGGCGAATTGCCGCTGCCAAAGCCCGAACTCCGCGTACTCGCCCGCGGGCTTCTTCAGCGCCTGCCCGTCGTAGAGCCGGCCAAGATCCTCGAACAGAATGTCGACGGACACGCCATCGCAAATGATGTGGTGCATGTCGAGCAGGAGGACGTGGTCCGTCTTCGTCAGGCGAACCAAACACGCGCGAAACAGCGGCGCGTGGTGCAGATCGAAAGGCCGCACCAAGTTCGTCTTGAACTTTTCGACGTCCGCTTCGCTTTTTGCCACGCGAACAGGCAAGCTCGCTCGGGCTCGCTCTTCGATTCTCTGGACGACCTCCCCGCCAACGACGCCGAATGAGGTCCGTAGACTCGCGTGACGCTGCACGAGCGCCGCCAGGGCGTTCCGCAGCCGGTGCACGTCCAGCTTTCCGTCCAGGCGAAGGGCAACCGGCACGTTGTACTCGGCGCCGTCAGGCGACAACCGGTTGAGGACGTACATCCGGTTCTGGTTCGCCGACGCCGGGCAGACTGCTGGTTCACCGCGCGGCCGCATCGCGGTACTCCTTTCGCTTGCCATTGGCGATCACTTGCGCCAGCTCCGCCACTGTCGGCGAATCGAACACGGTTCTGAGCGAAATACGGACCCCGAACTCCGCACTGAGCCGGCACGCCAACGCGCTCGCCTGCAGGGAATGTCCGCCGATCTCGAAAAAGTTGTCGCGCGCGGAGACCTTCGATCGTCCCAGCAATTCCTCCCATATACGGGCGACGCCGATCTCCTCCGGGCTACGCAGGCGCGAGTGCGAATCCGCCTCGATTTCGGCGACGGGCTGCGGTGCCGGAAGAGCGCGCTGATCGATCTTGCCGCTCTCGGTCAAGGGCATCCGATCGATCCTGCGGAAATACGAAGGCACCATGTAGCCGGGCAGCAGGCCGGCCAGATGTTCGCGCAGATCGGCGACGGCAGTCTTCGCCTCCGCAACGTAATAGGCGCACAAGTATTTGTCGCCGTCCTCCTTCGCCGCCGATGTCACGACGACTTCCTGCACCTCCGGGTGTTCGAGGAGACGGCTTTCGATCTCGCCGAGCTCAATCCTGAAGCCTCTGATCTTGACCTGCCGGTCCGCTCGCCCCACGAACTCGAGTATGCCGTCGGAGCGTCGCCTTACCAGATCGCCGGTCTTGTAGACTCGCTCTCCCGCCACGAACGGGTTCGCGACGAACCTTTCGGCCGTCAACTCGGGCCGGTTGAGATAGCCGCGCGCCAGACCATCGCCGCCGACATAGAGCTCACCGACGGCGCCAACCGGCGTAAGCATCATCTCCCTGTCGAGGACATAGGCCTTCGAATTCGGAATCGGCTTGCCAATGGGGATCGTTCTGTGCTCGGTCCGCGTCATCGTGTAACAGGTGGAGAAGGTCGTGTTCTCCGTCGGTCCGTAGGCATTGACCACGATCAGCGAGGGGTTCGCCTTGCGCGCGCGCTCGACATGCTTCATCGACAGCACGTCGCCGCCCAAAAGGGCGTAGCGGAGCGTCCGCAATGCCGTCGCGTCCGCCTCCACCAGGTGATTGAAGAGCGCCGGGATGAAAAACATGATCGTGATGCGGTTCTTCGCCAGAAACTCGCCCAGCGCGCTCGCGTCCAGCAATATTTCATCTGTGGCCACATAGAGCCGCAGTCCGTTGAGGAGCGATCCCCAAACTTCGAATGTCGTGGCGTCGAATGCCGGGGACCCGGACTGCAGGATCCGGTCGTCCGACCGCAACTGCACATAATCCATGTTCGTCGCCAGATTGACGACGCTGCGATGCTCCACCATGACGCCCTTCGGCACGCCGGTGGATCCCGACGTGTAGATCACATAAGCCAAGTTCGATGGCTGCGTGCGGTTGACCGGGTTGCCGTCGGGCGCGTCGCTCACATCGGCGTCGCCGAGCCGCAGCACCGGGCCTTCGAACGCGAGATCCTCCTCATAGTCATCGGGCAGAATCAGCACCCGCGGCGCGGCGTCATCGAGCATCTCCCGAATTCTCTTCTTCGGGCTGTTCCGGGCAATGGGTAAATAGGCCCCTCCCGCCTTCAGGATCGCGATCTGCCCGATCACCATCTCGGCCGAGCGCCCGCCGACGATCGCCACGATGCCGTCCGGCGCGACTCCGCGATCGCTCAGCGCTTTCGCCAGGCGATTGGCCTTGCGGTTGAGCTCCGCGTAGGTGAGCGCGCAGTCACCGTCGACAATTGCGATCGCATCGGGCTTCTCGCGAACCTGCTCCTCGAACAGCTCGTGCACGCACCGAGCGCGGGGGTAGGAAGTCGGCGCCGGGTTCCAGTCTTCGACGAGCTGCCGCTTCTCGTCTTCATTCACAAGCTGGAGCTCATTCAAGCGCACGTCCCAGCCCGAGCGGAGCAGACGGAGCAGCGTGACGTAGTGGTTCGCCAGCCGCACGACGGTGCCCGTGCGGAAGATGTCGGTATTGTGCTCAATCCGAATCTCGCCTCCCTTCGAGCCCCAGTGAATGTCGAAGATCAGGTCGACCTGGACGGCGTTCGTTTGCGTGGCGACATCGATCCACCGCGCGTCTTCCAGCCCCTCGAACAGCTCCCCGTCTTCCGTGTTGGAGACGACATTGAACATCGTCCGGACCAGCGGGATTCGCCCTTCGCCCCTCCTCGGCGCAAGCTTCTGCACCAGCCGTTCGAACGGATAATCCTGCATGGAATACGCGGCCTCCACCTGCTCGTGCACCCTCCCCACGAGCTGGTCGAACGTGTACCCCCATTGGACATCGACGCGGACCGCCGTCATGTTCACGAAATAGCCGACGGTATCTTTTAGATCCGGACAATAATGGCGGCCGGCGAACAAGACACCGACCGTGATGTCGTCCTGCTGGCAGATCTTCTGCAGAAGGACGAGATAGGCGGAGAAGAGACTCGAGAACAAGAGGACTCGTTTATCCCAGCTGATCCTCTGGAAGTCGTTGATCAGTTCGCCGGGGATCTCGACGATCTCCAGTCCTCCTTTGAAGGAAAGCGTCGCGGGTGGCGCGGCGTCCGCGGGCAGATCGAGCGACGTCACCTCGTCGCGGAATTGCGCGAGCCAGTACTCCTCCTGCTCACGCGTCTGCTCGGGACCGAATTGATGGCGCTGCCAGATCACGTAGTCGGAATACTTCAGCGGCGTCGGCGAGAGCGCGGCGGGAACGCCGCGCGCCAGCCCGTTGTAGAGTCGCACGAGATCGCGCCACAGAACGTCCACCGACGCCGCGTCGCAGATGATGTGGTGGACGCGGAGGAGCAGAATGTGATCGCCGGCGCCGAGTGTCAGCAAAACCACCTCGAACAACAGGTCCTCGTAGGTCCACCTGGAGATCGGTTTCCGGCAGATTTCCGCGATCCGCGCGGAGAGCGCTTCCTCGGCGCCGCGCTTCGCCTCGACCGAGATGTCGATGTGCCGAAACGCGTCGGCGGCCTTCTGATCGAAGGATTGCGTGGGGCCGTCGGCGCTTCGAGATATCCGCGTCCGCAAGACCTGATGGCGTTCGACCAGTCGGTCGACGGCGCGCTTCAAGATGCGCACGTCGATGGTTCCCGTGAGGCGTTTGCAGGTGTTGATGTCCCAGATCGAGCTGTCGGGTTCGAGCTCACAAAAGTGCAATACCCGTTCCTGTTGAAAGCTCAGCTGGCAGGGAGCGCTGCCCGCATTCGCCGGGATCGGTGGGTATCTACGAAGGCCGGTCAACGTCACGGTGTTCCTCTTGGAGCGTTTCATGCGCAGGTTCGCGCGCCTTGCCGGCGCCGGGCGTCGTTCCGATCACGATTGCCCGCGGCCGACGCGATTCCGGTGGACTCGATGAGCTTTGCGATTTCGCGAATCGTCGGCAGCTCCAGGAAGTCGATGACCGAAAGCCGCGTCCCCAGGGCGTCGTCGAGCGCCGCAATGAAGCGGAGCGTCAGCAGGGAGTTCCCGCCCAGGCGGAAGAAACTGCTGTTCGGATCGAGCCCGCTGGTATTGAGCAGGGCTTCCGCAACTTCGATGATCGTCCGCTCCAGTTCCGTTGCCGACGCCGCGGGCACCGCTGCGGTTGCGCCGCTGCGGTCGGGTTCCGGAAGGGCCTGCAGGTCGACTTTTCCGCTCGCCAATCTGGGCAGGCGCTCCATCGGCACGAAGAGCTCCGGAATCATGTAGCTCGGCAGCCACGCAGCCATTTCCTCACGAAGATGCTCGGCCGAGCAGTCCCGCCCCTTCCGCATGGCGAGATGCGCGACGAGTTCCTTTTGCCCGAACTGGTCCGTTCTCGCCGTCACCGCCACCTCCGCCACGCCACGGCACGCGCGCAGCTTCCGCTCGACCTCGCCGAGCTCGACGCGAAAACCGCGTATCTTCACCTGCCCGTCGGATCGACCGAGGCATTGGATCAGACCGTCGTCACTCCACTTTGCCAGGTCGCCTGTTCTGTAGAGCCGCTCCCCTTCCCAATAGGGATTGGGCCGGAACCGCTCCGTGGTCAGGGCGGCTCGATTGAGATAGCCGCGCGCGAGCCCGGCGCCGGACAGGCAGAGCTCGCCCGTCAAGCCTACCGCGACCGGCTCGAGCATCTCGTCGAGAATGTACGCCCGCGTGTTCGGCAGCGGCTTGCCGATGGGAACCCGCGTTGTCGCCATCGCGCGCGGCAGCGAGTGCCACGTGGCATAGATGGCGGCCTCGGTCGGGCCGTAGAGGTTCTCGAGCCGCACGGCGCGGACGAGTTCATGGAAGCGATCGACCAAATCCGGCTTGAGCGGCTCGCCGGCCACAAAGACGTAGTGCAGTCGTTCGAGCGTCCGCAGGTCCCGCTCCCGAAGACCCGACAGGAACGCGTCCAGCATCGAGGGAACGAAATTGATATGGGTCACGCCATATTCGTCGATCGCCTCCAGCAGCTTCGCGGGATCCTTTTCCGCGTCCTTGTCGAGCACCGCGAGCCGTCCCCCATCGAAAAGCCATCCGAACAGCTCCGCGGCGGAGACGTCGAAGGTCACGTTCGTCTTGAGGAGAATGGCCTTCCCGGGCAGCGGATATCTCGCTTCCAGACACTCGAGGGTGTTCATCAGCGCGCGATGCTCGACGACGACGCCCTTCGGCTTGCCTGTCGACCCGGACGTGTAGATTACATAGGCCGGGCTCGCGAGATCCACCGTGCCGCCGGCATTCTCTCCATCGCCGGCATACGAGGCCTCGTCGTCGACCGGAATGCATTTCAGCGAGCGAAGGAAATCGTTCCCTGCCAGGGCGCGTGCCGTTTCGCGCTGAACCAGCAGAGCGCCGGCCGCACTGTCCTGCAGGATGTATTCGATCCGTTGCTGAGGAAATTGCGGATCGATCGGCAGATACGCGGCGCCCGCCTTCAGGATTGCGAGCAGACCGATCACCATCTCCGGCGAGCGCTCGAGCAAGATGGCGACGATATCGCCGCGAGCGACTCCGGCCGCGCCGAGCGTCGCCGCGAGCTGGTTCGCTCGCCTGTTGAGCTGACCGAAGGTAATCGCACCGCCGGTGTACAGGAGCGCCGGCTGCTCGGGAGTCCGCGCGGCCCGCTCCTCCAGCAAATCGACGACGCTCCGGGTCCGGGCCGCCGCAACCCGCTCGCCCTGGCCGAAGGACAGCACGAGCGTCTCCTCGGCGGCGTCGAGCATGCTCAGCGTGCCGGCGTCCGCGCGCGGCGCGTCGATGATCCTCTCCAGAAGAGTGACATAATGGCGCATCATGCGCCGGATCGTCGCCTGCGCGAAGATTTCGGTGTTGTATTCGATCCGCAGCTCGGACTCGCGGGAGCCCATGTGGAAGTCGAAGAACAAGTCCACCTGCGTGGCGCTGACTTTCGGCTCCAGCCACTCCTCCCGGTGTACGCCGTGGAACGTCCGGCTCTCGTCGTGGACGTTGACGATGTTGAACATCGCGCGAAACAACGGGTTTCGCTTCTGCAGGCGGTCGGGAGCGAGCCTGTTCACCAGCCGCTCGAACGGATAGTCTTGCATCTCGTAGGCCCGGGCGACCATGGCATGTGTCGCCCTGACGAACTCCTCGACCGACTGCGCCGGGGCGAGACGCGCACGCAGCGCCACCGTATTGGAGAAGAAACCGGCGATGGGTTTGATCTGCGGACTGTAGTGACGACCTGAAAACACCGTCCCGACGACGATGTCGTCCTGGCGGCAATAATTATGCAACAGGAGGTAATAGGCGCTCAGAAGGGTCGAGAAGGGGATCACCCTCTTGGCCAGGCTGAACGACTGAAGGCGTTTGATGAGCTGCTGCGGCAGGCCCTGTTTCTCCAGAGC
>JBARNF010000206.1:0-4697 GCA_049802835.1 Bradyrhizobium sp. | reverse complement strand
GGCCTCGTCGCCAACTGAGGCGGTGGCGGGGGCCGGCTGCGGCTCGGCCAACAGAGCCTTGTGCTGCAGCTTGGTCAGGAAGCCGGTCGACGGATAGCCACGGGCTGCCTGCCAGCGCTTGACGACGCCACGGGTCTCGTCATCGAACAGGCCGGTCATCCTGGTGTCGAAGCCTAAGCCCGTCAGGCGCCGCTGGACGTCGCGCCGCTTGGTCTTGTCGAGGCCGATCTGATCCTCGGTGACCTGGGTGCCTTCTTCGGTGAAGGTGGCGGGATCGACGCCCTTGGCCACGTTGCGGGTCGCCGTGTTGACGGCGCCGCTCTCGATCGCGGCAATCCGCGCCATCGCCAGCGACTTGAACTGACCGTTCGGATAGGTCGAGAGATAGGCGTTGAGCTCTTCCGGCTTGTTGGAATCCTTGACCGAGCGCCAGAATTCGAGCTCCGCCTCGCCCGCTGTTGCGGTCGCCGCGGCGGCGGGAGTGCTTCCGGCGGCTGTCGCCGTGGCAGCAGGGGCAGCGGACGGGTTGAGATAGACCGCACCGATGAGGTTGGTGTGGCCCCACGGCAATTGGCCCTTGTTGGTCTCCTCGTTGACCTGGGCGCGCACCGCGGTCATCGCCTGCTGGATTTCGATCCCGGGTTGCCCGATGTGCGAGATCAGGGCGCGCGTGAACGGGCTGTTGGCTCCGGCCTCACCGTCGAGTGCGGTCTGGCCCGGGCCCGTCGCAAAGGCGATCAGTGTGCCTTCGCCCGACTTCATTTCGGCAAGGCCGGTCTGGACCGACACGCTGCGGGTGGGTGAGTTCGACTTGATCTTGGCAGCGAACGGGTTGTCGCGGCAGGCGTCGAGGAAGACGAGCTTGACCTTGGCGTCGCCCATGGTCTGGTCCAGCGTCACGTCGATGTTGATCGCCGCCCCGAGCTTGACGTCCATTTCCGATTTCAGGTCGGCATCCACTGGCAGCAGGTAATTGGTGCCGGAGATCGCGATGCCGTGGCCGGCGTAATAGAACACCGCAATATCGGCGCCCTGTGCCTTGCGACCGAAGTCGAGCAGCTTCTCGGTCATCTTGTCGCGTGTGAGATTGGTACCCTCGACGACGTCGAAGCCGACGTTGCGCAGGGTTGCCGCCATGGCCTTGGCATCGACCGGCGGGTTCGGCAGCTGTGCCACACTCTTATAGGCGCCGTTGCCGACGACGAAGGCGACTCGGCGGTCGGCTTTTGCGGCTTCTGCCGTCAGCACCATGCAGAGCAAGGACAATGTGATGGTGAGATAGCGCATGCAGGAGATCCCCCAACGAAAAAGCGAAGTGATCACTCCCGCATTTGTCGTCGTTCGAGGCGAAAAGTCTTGTTCCCATACAAAAAATCTCGCATCTGCCACAAAGCTTTTCCCGAGTGTTGCGCGCTGCCAACGCCGATCGCGTGTGTCTCTTCGGTTTCGTGACAGAGGTCACACACCGATGCCCGCAATCGGAGCTCTTCCGCCGCGTCAGTTTCGGGACGAGCTGTTCGCTGTGACAGGCTGAGGCTGCGGTGGACGGAGGTTCAGGAGGTTGCCCGCCAGAATCAGTGCTGCGCCGAGCACCGTGAAGCCGTCGAGGCGTTCCGAATAGACCAGCCAGCCGACGGTGGCCGTCAGCGGCACCCGCAGGAAGTCCATCGGTATCACGATGGTGGCGTCAGCATAGAGCAATGCGCGCACCATGCAGAAATGCGAGAAGGTCCCACACAAGGCGACGACGACGATCCAGCCCCAGCCGAGGGCCGACGGCCATGTCCACAGCACCAGCGAGGGGACCAGGCCGGCGACGGATTGGACCACCAGCATCCAGAAGATGATCGACACGGTCGGCTCGGAGCGCGTCAGGAACTTGACCAGCGCGACCGAGATCCCAAACCCGACGGCGGCCCCAAGCGCGATGAGCTGCCCCGGATTGATCGCACCGGTATCGGGGCGGACGATCACGACCACGCCGACCAGCCCGAGAACGATCGCAAGCAGCTTGAAGCGGGTGATGTGTTCGCCGAGGAAGGTCGCGGCGAGCAGGGCCGTCCAGATAGGCATCGTGAATTCGATCGCCACCACCTGGCCGATCGGGATCAGCGTGAGAGCGAAGAACCAGCCGAGCTGGGCGCCGTAATGGATCAGATTGCGTGCCGCGTGCTGCTTGAGCCTGATGGTGCGGAGCGCGGCGACACCGCCGCTGAGCGCGATGACCGGAGACAGCATCACGAGGCCGATCAGGCAGCGCAGCTCCATCAGCTCGAACACGTTCAGCTCGCGCATCGCTTCGCGCCCGGCCACCACCATGACCAGCATGAGGCTGAGCCAGCCGGTCATCCACAGCGCGGCCATCAGTTTCGAAGCTGGACGATGCATGAGGCCGGAATGCAGAGGCGGGGGAGCAGCGAGGGCGGCTGTATCACCTCGCGTGCAGAGCAATGCAAACGAAATCAACGATGCAGTGCATCAACGCGGCAGGCAGGCAGCGTCGTTGCGGAGCGGCGCGGCCGCCGAGAAAAACGTGGAGTGTGGCCGTGTTTCGTCCTAAAGCCACCGCCGCGAAACATCCAAGGGCAGCTTTGAGACATGACCGAACGTGCCGCCTCAGCCGATTTCCTGACCGCCTTCGCCACGGGCTGGCCTGAGAAGGAGCCTCATCTCATGGTGCTGTCGCTGACCACCCACAAGGGCGTGCAGGACTTTGCCATGACCAGGGAGCAGGCGCTGCTGCTCGCCAAGACGATCAAGCGAACCGCAGCACAACTGGCTCCCGCTCCGGCCGGCGCCCCGGTTCCGAGCGTCAAGCGGGCCTGAGGGACATCGGGTTCGTCAGCGCGACAGTGAGATGTTCGCTGCGCGGAACTGGCTGTCGGCCCGGATCGACACCGACTGTCTGTTGCCTCGGGTCGCGAGCGCGATGTTGGCGTTGAAGCCGGCGGTGGTCGCGACCAGCTGGAAGTTGCCGCCGCCCCCGCGTCCCTGCAGCACGCCGCTGATGCCACGACTGGTCTCGCTCCAGCTGCCCGAGATGGCCGAGCCCTCGGCCAGCACGTCGGCCTGCAGCGCGAACCTGTAGGCGTCGCTGGCGCAGGTCAGCACCAGGGTCATCCTCGGGCCGGATACGCCGTAGGTCGCCCGGCAGCGGATGCGCTCGGTGGATCCGTCCTCAAGAGCCACCGTGCCGCTGCCGCCCCATGTTCCGGCCAAGCCGGTGAAGGGGCCGGGATCGGCGCGGCCGGGCGAGGCGGCGATGCTCGCGGCAAAAACGATAGCGGCGGCCGAGAGCCGCCGCACCGCCTTCAGAAGCGAGCGATCGGCGCTACATGCGCGACGCCTGCCAGCGTCCGCTGCAGGGAATCCCGGCCGACGCGCCATTCCATTTTCCTGAACCCGAATTGCCGTTGAGCTGCCCATTCGCATATGCGCCATTGATCGAGACCTTCACGAGGCCTTCACGCCCAATCGAACCGGTCACGTTGGCGCCAGGCCCAGAAATCTTACCGTCTGCGACGGTCAGGGTCGAGCTGGCCGTGGGCTCGCAGCTGCCGCTGCTGGTCATGATCGTGACTTGCCACTGACCGTCATAGGGTGACTGGGCGAATGCAGGGGCCGCCGTGCCGCCGACCAGGATCGACGCGACGAAAGCCATTCCAATGCGGTCGAGACGCATGAATCGTTGTCCCTCAATGTCTGTGATCAGTACCTTATTTGGAGGAATTGTGACGAAAATTTGCCGCACCGCCGAAAGAGAAATTTATCTAGCAATTTCAATCGTATAAAGGTTAATGTAAAATCCGGTTCCGAACCATTCGGGCGGCATTGTGAGCAAACTGCGGTTCGCGTGTCACGCGAGCGGATTCATGCCACGGCTTGTGTCGTCAGCCGGAATGAGCGTTTTGCCCGGGACGGGGCACGCCCAGGCGGAGGCATCTCATCCTGCGTGTGGCTCGCGACGATGCGCCGTTCAATGCGGCGTGAGGCTGGGCGCCTTGGTCGCAAACTGCTCGTCCTGCGGTTTGGCCGGGATCGTACCGTTCGCCTTCGCAGATTCGACGACGTCGCCCAGCAGCTTGAGGCCGAGCGGCTCCAGCGCGCGTTCCCACAATTCGCGGGCCGTCTCGCCCTTCCTGACGAAGCACCAATCCTGCGCGGCGATGGCGCCTGCGTCCATTCGCTCGGCCAGATGATAGATGGTGCCGCCGGCGATCGGATCGCCTTCCTTGATGGTCCACTCCACCGCCGCGATACCCCGGTGCCGCGGCAGCAGCGAGGGATGGTAGCCGATACCGCCGAGCTTGGCGGACGCGACCGCATCCTGGGTCACCCGTGCATGGCTATGGGCCGCGACGATCAGGTCCGTGCCAGGCGCAATCTCGCCGGCAGGTACCAGCTTCGGATTGGCCTGGACCACGACGTCGATCCCCGCCGCACGCGCTGCAGCCGCGAGTCGGTCCTCGGCGCTGTGTACGACGACCCGCGCGATCTCGATGTCTCTCTCGCGCAGCATGTTCAGTGTGGCCACACCGAAATGGCGAGAGCCGACGAGGGTGATACGCATGATCAGGGATCTTCCACGGTTGAGGCGGGACTGCACCCGGCCGGGCTCTCCCGACCGGACGCAATCGGGTCAAACCAAGCCTTGGAGCGCAGGTCAAGCGCCCACTGGGCTTTCACCACAATCCGGA
>JBARNF010000205.1:0-5079 GCA_049802835.1 Bradyrhizobium sp. | reverse complement strand
GGCCATCTCTCGGGCGCGGTGCTGGATGTCACCGATCCGGAGCCGCTGCCCGGCGACCATCCGCTGTGGCGGCATCCGCGCGTGCTGATCACGCCGCATGTGGCGAGCGTCACGCAGCCGGAGTCTGCGGCGCTTGCCGTGGTCGAGAACATCCGGCGCCATCGCGCCGGCATTGATCCGGTCGGCCTCGTCGACCGTTCGCGGGGCTATTGACGATCCGATCGCAGGAGCGGGACGGCATCAGCGAATCCAATCCAGGGTTTTGTAGTACGCGCCGACGAACGGCAGGAACCACGGCTTGCCGAAATGGCCGGGGACGACCGGCCAGCCGGCATCCTTCATCGGATTGCGGCCCGGCCGGCCGAGCATGGCGTCGGCCATGATCGTGCCGAGATGAGTCGAGAGCTGCGCGCCGTGGCCGGAATAGCCCATCGCGTACCACAGCCCGTCCTGACGGCCAGCCCGCGGATACCGGTCCGCGGTCAGATCGACGAGGCCGCCCCAGCAATAGTCGATCGCTACACCGGCCAGTTGCGGGAACATCCGCACCAGCGCGGCTTGCAGGATGGCGCCGCTCTTGGCGTCCGACTGTTGGTCTGATGTGGCGGAGAAGCGCGCGCGGCCGCCGAAGATCAGGCGATTGTCCGGCGACAGGCGGAAGTAGTTGCCGATGTTCATGGAGGTGACGCAGGTGCGGTTGCCCGGCATCACCGAAGCCACCTCCGCATCCGTCAGCGGCCGGGTCGCGATGATGAAGCTGCCGACCGGGATGATGCGCCGGCGGAAATAGCCGAAATGAGCCGGCGTATGGGCGCCGGTTGCCAGCAGCACCTGATCGGCGATCAGCGTCCCCCTCGCGGTCTCCACACGATGCTTCGTGTTGTCCCGGCTCTGCCCGGTCACCGCCGCCCGCTCGACGATGACGGCGCCATGCCGCGCTGCTGCGCTCGCGAGACCGGCCGCGAAGCGCCCCATGTGCATCATCGCGCTCTTTCTGGAGAGCATCGCGCCGTGGAACGGCGAGCCGATCTCGGATGTCAAATCGGCGGCCGACAGCAGCGCCGTATCCGGATCGACCTCGCGGTTGACGGCTTCGAAGTTCTTCGCGATCGCACCGAAATGCCCCGGCTTGGAGGCGAGCTTGAGCTTGCCGGCGTGGCGGAAGTCGCAGGCGATTTTCTCCTCGGCGATCAGGCGCTCCAGCGTATCGATCGATTCGTCGAAGGCCTTGTAGAGCGCGATCGCGCGCTCCTTGCCGAGCTCCGCTTTCGCTGCGATGTAGCTGTGGGCAAGCCCGTTGTTGAGATGTCCGCCATTGCGCCCCGAGGCGCCGCCGCCGACCTGCTCGGCCTCCAGCACGATCACGCGCGCGCCGGCCTTCGCCAATTGCAGTGCCGCGCCGAGCCCCGTGAAACCGCCGCCGATCACGGCGACGTCGAAGTGACCCTCCACGGGGCCGGCGTGGCCGCCGGCAAAAGCCGTCGCAGTCTCGCGCCAATAGGGGACGTATTTCATCTGAGCGCCCCGGCCTCAGAGACCGAACACGGCCGGCAGGCCGGAAACGCCCTTGATCTCGACGTAACCATAATAGGGGTTGGCGGGCTCGTGGCCGCGATTGACCCAGACCTTGTTCTTGATGCCGAGATCATGCGCGGTCATCAGGTCGTAGCGGAACGACGAGGAGCAATGCGTGACGTCGTCCGGGCCGCAGCCCAGCATGTCGAACATGTATTCGAAAGCCTGCATCCGCGGCTTGTAGGCCTGCGCCTGCTCGGCGGTGTAGACCGCGTGGAATGGAGCACCGAGCTTGGCGACGTTCGCGGGGATCTGCGCCGTCATTGCATTGGAGAGAATGACCAGCGGAATTTCTTTCGCTACCTTGGCGAGGCCTGCCGGTACGTCCGGATGCGGTCCCCAGGTCGGCACCCGCTGATACACCATCGCGGCGTCCTCGGGCTTGAACGGGACGCCGAGCTTTTTGCAGCTGCGTTCCAGCGCATTGCTCACGACGTCGGCGTAGGGCTTCCAGGCGCCGAGAACTTCGTCGAGTCGATAGGCGGCGAAGACGTTGATGAATGTCGCCATTGCCGGCTCGGAGAGGGTGGCGCCGTAGAGATCGCGCGCCGCCTCGGCCATCTCGAAATTAGTCAGCGTGCCGTAGCAATCGAAGGTCACATATTTGGGGCGAAAGCTGCTCATGGGTCCTCGTGTCGGTGACGGTCTCACGATGCCAATGATGATAGTCCCCCGTGTCGGCATAAGATGCGGCTTTGCTCCGATTTACGGCGAAAGATGTCGCCGCCATCAGCGCCTTCAGACGATCTGCCCGGCCGGGCGGCCCCAGACTTCGCGCAGAAATGGAGCGCTGCGCATGATCTCGGAAGCGACCACCTTCGTCGCCTTCGGCCCGGACCATCTGGAGGCCGCAACGCGGCTGTCGCAACAGGCCGGCTGGCCACACCGCCTTCAGGACTGGCAGATGGCACTTGCTTTGAGCGAGGGCTGCGTCGCCGTCGCGCCGGGACCGCGCGTGATCGGCACCGCGCTGATGACGCCGTATGGCCGCGACACAGCGACCATCAATATGGTCATCGTCGACGCGCGGGAGCGAGGGCGCGGGCTGGGTCGCCGCCTCATGCAGCAGGTGCTGACGCTCGCCGACGATCGACGGCTGCAACTCGTCGCCACGGAGGAGGGGCTGCCGCTCTATGAGACGCTCGGCTTCTGCCGCATCGGCCGGATCGTGCAGCATCAGGGACATCTCGGCACGGCGCTGTCGCCGTCCGACGGCGTTCGTGCGGCAACGGCGGGCGACATCGCTGCCATCGCCGCGCTCGACGCGGCTGCTTTTGGCGCCGACCGCAGCAACCTGATTGCGCATCTCGCCGCGATCGGCGAATTCACGGTGCTCGAACGCGACGGTCCCATCGCGGGCTTCGCCGCGTCGCGCCGCTTCGGCTGCGGCCTGGTGATCGGCCCCGTGGTCGCATCCGGTCTGGAAGATGCGCAGGCCCTCGTTGCTCATTGTCTTGCCGCCAACGAGGGCGAGTTCGTGCGCCTCGACACCGGGACCGAGAGCGGGCTCGGCCCGTGGCTGGCCGGCCTTGGTCTGCCCTGCGTCGGTGGTGGCGTCCTGATGGTGCGGCCTTCCGTCACCACGTCGTCTGGTGCGACTTCTTCCGTCACCACGCAGAGCCGCCATTCGCCATCCTCCTTCACGCTGGCCAGCCAGGCGTTCGGCTGAACCGGAGATCATCATGCTCAGCAACTCGCTCATCGAACTCGATCGTGCTCATCTGGTGCATCCGGTCGCGTCCTATCGTGGCCACGAAGCCTCGGGCGCGCGGATCCTGGCGTCGGCCAAGGGCGCGACCGTCACTGACGCGTCCGGTCATCAACTGGTCGACGGCTTCGCCGGGCTCTGGTGCGTCAATGCCGGCTACGGGCATGAGAGCATCGTCGAGGCGGCCGCACGACAGATGCGCGAGCTGCCCTATGCCACCGGTTATTTCAGCCTCGCCTCGGAGCCGGCGATCCGGCTTGCGGCTGCGCTGGCCGAGCGCGCGCCGGGCGATCTCAACCATGTCTACTTCACGCTCGGAGGCTCGGACGCCGTCGACAGTGCCGTGCGCTTCATCCACTATTATTGGCACGCGAAAGGCCAGCCGCACCGCGACCAGTTCATCACGCTGCAGCAGGGCTATCACGGCTCCTCGACGGTCGGTGCCGGACTGACGGCGCTCCCCGCATTTCACGCCAATTTCGGTGTGCCGCTCAATTGGCAACACAAGATCCCGACACACTACGCGTATCGCAATCCGGTCGGCAGCAATGCGGATGCGATCATCGCAGCCTCGCTGAACGCGTTGGAGGCCAAGATCGCCGAGGTCGGCGGCCCCGAGCGGGTCGCGGCGTTCTTCGCCGAGCCGATCCAAGGCTCCGGCGGCGTCCTGGTGCCGCCCGACGGCTGGATGAAAGCGATGCGCGAGCGCTGCCGGCAGCACGGCATCCTGTTTGTTGCCGACGAGGTCATCACCGGCTTCGGCCGCACCGGGCCGCTGTTTGCCTGCACCGACGACGACATCGTCCCGGACTTCATGACCGTGGCCAAGGGCCTGACCTCGGGCTATGTCCCGATGGGCGCCGTGCTGATGTCCGACGCCGTGTATGGGGTGATCGCCGACGGCGCCGGCGCCGCCGCGGTGGGCCACGGCTACACCTACTCGGCGCATCCTGTGAGTGCGGCCGTCGGGCTCGCCGTTCTGAACCTGTATGAGAATGGCCTGCTGGACAATGGCCTGCGCGCCGGCGCGCGACTGACGGCGGGTCTGCGATCGCTGCAGGACCATCCGCTGGTCGGCGAGGTCCGCGGCCGCGGCCTGCTGGCGGCGATCGAGCTCGTGGTCGATAAGGCGAACAAGACCCCGCTGCCGGCAGCTGCCGAGCCGTCGCGCCGCATCTTCGACCGTGCCTGGGCCAATGGTCTGGTCATCCGCGCCTTCCCGACCGGCGTGCTCGGCTATGCGCCACCTTTGTGCTGCACCGACGCCGAGATCGATGCCATCATCGAGCGGACGGCGCGCACGCTCGACCAGACCCTGGCCGATCCGGACGTCCGCCAGGCCATGGCGTGAAAGCAGGCAGCGCCATGTCAGGGCGTGGGCAGCAGCTTCGAAATGTCGGCGGACCCGCCTATTCGCAATTTTGTGCCGCCGCATCCCCGCAATTCGGAAGTTTTCGCCGGAACCCGGGCTCACACTGAGGCCCATCGACCAGGACACGCCGGACAGCAGATGAGCAAGATCGATCTCGCCCAATTCAGGTATCTGACGTTCGACGTGGTCGGCACCCTGATCGACTTCGAAGGCGGGATCGTCGCCAGCCTCGGCGAGATCGCAGCCGAAGCGGGCGCGGTCATCGACGGTGAGCGCGCGCTGAGCCTGTATCGCGCCGCACGCTATGCCGCCGATGCCGATCGTTTTCCCGATGATCTGGTCAGGGTCTATGACGTCATTGCGCCGCAACTCGGCTTGCCCCGGGGCACCGCTCTTGGCGAGCGCTTTCGGGATTCGGCCGCGC
>JBARNF010000204.1:0-19200 GCA_049802835.1 Bradyrhizobium sp. | reverse complement strand
GTGCCGTTGGTCACGAAGAACACATGGTCCGCACCAAAGGCGCGCGCCGCCTTGTCCTGCGCAACCTTGATGTTGCCGGTCGGCTCCAGCAGGCTGTCGAGGCCGCCGGTGGTCGCGCTGCTCTCGGCCAGGAACAGGTTGGGGCCATAGAACTCGCCCATGTCGCGGATCCAGTCGGACTTGAAGATCGACTTGCCACGGGCGATCGGCAGCGCATGGAATGTCCCGATCGGGCGCTGCGCGTATTTCTTGAGGTTGTCGAAGAAGGGCGTGTCGTATCGATCCTGGATGCCTTCGAGGATACAGAGATGCAGTTCCAGGATCTCCTCGACGGAATAGAAGATGCGGCGAACAACCCCGGCTTCCGGGTTGCCCGCCATCTCTTCGACGTTGCGATTCGACATCAGGTAGAGATCAAGCTCGGGGCGCACGCGCTTCAGCGTATGGGCGAGCCGCAGCGCAGACGCGTCAGCGTCATCGTTCAGGCCGGCCGCCGCGGTCAACGTGCGCAGCACGGGTGCATCGTGGCGCGAGCGCAACGCGAACCCTTCATTGATCACGACGGCACCAAGATCGGGATTCAGCAGCGCGGCGCAGAACGCGTCTTCGAAGCTACCGACGATGACCGGCTCGTAGATGAAGGAATCGATCGGGCGCCTCAGCTTGCGCCACTCGGTTGCGAGCGCCGGCCAGGCATTGGACGAAACCCCCGTCACGATCATCGTCTCAAAATACGGACGATGCGCCTGCTTGCCGCCGAAGGTCGGCGGCAGCATATCCGGGATATCATCATTCCCCGCGTCCTGGGCATTCCAGTCGCTCGCGTGTTGGCGGAAGGACTTCGTCGTCAGAGCTTGCGTGATCCGCGTTGCCAGAGCGACGGACGTTGCGGCGTCGCCGGACGTCGCCGCCTCCCGCAAGGCGGCCATCAGCTGCAGGCCGGGATAGCCATGAAATTCCTCCGTCACGCAGAGGTCGACCAAGGCCGACTCGTACTTTGCGCGGTCTCCGCCGCGCGCCCACCCTTTCGCGGCCTCCACGAGGTCGCGCCATTCGTCTGCGCGTCCTCCGGGACCGGAGAAGAACTGGTCGATACGCTTCTGAGTGGGCTTGGCATCCTTGGACATCTGCATCTCCCCGATCATCATCTTATGGGTGGCTGATGATGGACCGTGTCCGTCGGTCGGCCTGCTCTATTGATTCAAGTCAATGGTCGCGAGATATCGAAAGCGCGCCTGACGACCTATTCGCCGACGCCTTGCGTCGCAGCAGAAGTCTCTACGACCTGAGAGTCGCCAAGGACGCTGTCGAGCGAGCGCATCCACTGCGAGCTGTCGGTTCTCTCCGCCAGTCCCTCCGCCTGCAGCAGGTCGCGCAATTGTGCATGCGCGCCAACGATGCAGAAGACAACCCGGCGAGAGGCAAGCTCGTCAAAGAGGTCTCGCAACATACGGGCGCCAGCCAGATCGATGTAGGGCGAGGCGGAGAGATCGCAGGCCACGAGCCTGATGCCCGTCGACTTCTGGACGGCGTCCAAAACCACTGCCTCAATGGTCTCGGTATTGATGTAGAGCAGCGACGCTTCCGGACGGAACGCGATGACGCCGACGAGCGGCTCGACACCGTCGTGCCTCGCCCGATCGGAGTAGCGACCGGTCCGTGGAAGCCGACCAAGGAATGCGACGTTCGGTCGCGATGCGCGCGCCAGCAACAGAAGAATCGACGCGATCGATGCGAGCAGCACACCCTGCAGGATGCCGAGCAGCAGGACGGCCGTCAGCGCGATCGCTGCAGCGTAGAAGTCAAGCCTGCTGACCTGCCACATCCGCAGCAACGCCCCGATGTCCACCAACCGATACACGGCTGCAAGGACGATCGCAGCGAGGACCGCCTTGGGGAGATTGGTCAGCCAGCCCGTGAAGAACAGCAGGCAAGCAGCCAACGCGGCCGAGCAGATCAGCAACGCCATCGGCGTGCGTGCTCCGGCGCTGTCGTTGACCGCAGATTGCGACAGCCCGCCGGCGACGGGGTAGCCGTGGCCAAAGGCAGCGGCGAGATTTGCAGCTCCCAGTCCCAAAAACTCCTGTCGTACATCCAGGCCGTAGCCATGTTTGGCGGCAAAGCTCCGAGCCGCGGAAACGCCCTCGATGTAGGCCAGCAGGACACATCCTGCGGCGAGCGGAAAGAGATCGGAAAACTCCAGCAGCCCGAATGTCGGCAGAGCCAGGGTCGGCAGTCCCTCGGGGATCTTTCCGGTCACCGGCAGGCCGCGCGCTGGGAGGCCAAGCAACGTGACAAGGAGGATCGACAGCGCAACGACGGTGATTCCGACCGGCTTGCCTGGCAGAGCTCTTTCCCCAAGCAGAAGAAACACCAGCGCAACTGCGCCAATCGCAAGGATAACAAGATTGACGTCGCCGAGCTGGCTGCCGAGCCGCAGTGCACGATCGAAGAACTGATGTCCGCCGCTGGCCACCCCGAACAGGTTGGGCAATTGGCTCATGATGATCGTGAGCCCTGCGCCGGCTTTGAAGCCGACCAGAATGCTGTCGCTGACCAGGCGGACAAGAACGCTCAGCCTAAACAGCCAGCAGACGAAGCACAGGACCGCGACGGCGAAGGCCACCAGACTGGCGATCTGCGCATAGCGCACCGCGTCGCCACCAGCGAGTGCTCCGACCGTCGACGCAATCATCAGCGAGATCGCGGAGGTCGGACCGATCGCGAGCTGTCGCGATGAGCCAAGCAGGGCATAGCCGATGCCGCCGAGCATGTAGCCGTAGACCCCGACCTGCGGCGGCAGGCCGGCGAGCGTCGTATAGGCAAGCGATACCGGGATCGCATACGCGGCCAGCGTGGTGCCGGCAACCGCGTCCGAGGGCAGCCATTCGCCACGATACGAAACAAGCCAATGCGGTAACCGAATGAATCGCAACCATGCTGCGCGCAGTGCCGACGGCGACTTCATGCGGGCACCTCGCTGCGTTCGAATCCGGAGTGCAACAGAACAAGCACCAAGGCAGTCGCGGGAACGCCGAGCGCGATATCGGGGATGCCTTTGGTCGCGAACGCACCAACAGCGGCGCCAACGCCGAAACTGATGCAGAGCCCGGCGAAGATGCCGGAGCGGCGAAGCGGGCGGCCCGCACCGCCGCCCGACACGGCGAGGAAAACGCCCTCGATGGCCTGTCGCATGTTGCCGGTGACCATCACCGAGCTGTAGGCCGCGCCGTCAACCTTCGTGAACACCGCGGTCTGCACCGCAGCAACGAAAGAGATTCCGAGCGTTCCGGCAAGATCAGGCAGCCGATTGTGCAGGACGCCGATCGCGACCAGAAGCACGATCTCGACGAGCGCACAGATGGTGCTGGTGCGCCGTCCGGCTACCCGGCGCAGCCACGCCGCCGATAGAATACCTGTCGCAAATGCCGCGATCGACGGCGCGAAATGGAGTGCGTCGTCCCATTTTCCTGACGCCCCATAGACCCACAACAAGACGAGATTCGCCGTTTGGGCATTGGCCATCACGCCGTGAATAATCCAGGTGTAGGCGTCGAGATAGCCGCCGACAAACGCCAACAGCAGAGCTATCGGAACCGTCTCTTCCTGAGAAAGCGATGCACTTGGAATATCCAATGAGCTCATGGTCAGGACAGCGATTGGCGCGGGTGCAGCATCGCCTGATCAGTGCGCGGTCGCGAACGAAAGGCTTGATTTGGATCAACCATCCACGTGATGAGCCACCCCAGCTTGGCCCGTCACAAAACGCTGGGGGCACGGCCATGGATTTCGTCAGAGAGATCATTTCTACCGCGCCGGAGATTTTCCTCTTGCTGTCGATTGCGCTCGGCACCGTGCTCGGGCGCGTCAAGATTCGTGGTTTCTCCCTTGGCACGACCGCATGCACGCTGGTTGTCGCAGTCCTGATCGGTCAGCTCGGCAGCTTCACATTTCCGTCGGTGCTCCGGATCATGCTCTTCAGCCTGTTCGTCTTCACCATAGGCTATCGCTCGGGGCCCGAGTTCTTTGCCTCGCTGAGCATTCGAACCTTGGCGCAGGTCGCGCTTGCACTGGTGCTCGGCGGCACCGGCCTGATGATCGTGCTGATCTTCGCCTTCAGCTTCGGGCTCGATCCCGGCACGGCATCCGGATTGGCCGCGGGCGCATTGACGCAATCGTCCGTGATCGGCACGGCATCAGGTGCTTTGGCCCAGCTCGGGCTGCCGAAAGATGTGCTCGAGCAACAGGAGGCAAATATCGCGGCAGGCTATGCCGTTACTTACGTTCTTGGCTATATTCTCACGCTGATCTACGTCCCGCTGCTCGCGCCGAAGGTCATGCGGATCGATCTCAAGGCCGAAGCAAAAAAGCTCGAAGCTGAACTCGCTGGCGGTGAGCCCCCGAAGACCCAGAATCTCCACTATCGCAAGTTCCAGGCCCGGGCCTATCGCGTTTCGGCCGCCACCGGTCGGACGGTGAAGGCTGTGGAGGCCGAGATTGGGAGCCGCACAGTGATCGAGCGGATCGTACGGCGGACTGCCGACGTCGAGCCGCACGTGGACACGGTGCTCGAGACCGGCGATGACATCGTGATCGCAGGGCCCACGGCCGCGATTGTCACGGCCCGGTCCGTCATCGGGCCCGAAATCGATGCCGATGAGATCTTGAAGGCGATACCTGGCAATGTCGTCGATGTTCTGGTCGACAATCGCGAGCTTCACGGCCGCTCTCTCCAGAACGTCGTCGACCGCCTTGGCGATGATGCGCGCGGCGTCTTCCTGCGCACATTGACCCGAATGGGGCGCGAGGTCCCGTTGAGCCCCGACACGCGGCTCTATGTCGGAGATGTCATGACCCTGGTCGGCAGCACCCACAACATCGGACGCGCCGCCGCCCGGGTCGGACAAATGGTGCGGTCCGGTGATCGCACCGACATCGCCTTTCTTGCGTTGGGGGTCGCTGCGGGGCTCCTTGCTGGTTTGATCAGCTTCAAGGTGGGTGGTATTGCGCTGACGCTCGGCGGCGGAGGTGGCGCGCTGATCGCAGGCCTCTTGTGTGGTTGGCTGCGCTCGCGCCGTCCGACCATCGGCGCCATCCCGCCTGCCGCGCAGCAGACCTTGAGCGACTTCGGCCTTGGCGGATTCATCGCGGCGATCGGCCTGGCAAACGGCCATGCGGCTTGGCTTGCCGTGCAGGCTCACGGCTTGCTCCTCGTCGGCATGGGCCTGGTCGTGACACTTGTGCCCCTGGTCGTGGCGACGCTGTTTGCCTATCACGTTCTTCGCATGAATCCCGTCATCACTTGCGGCGCCCTCGCGGGAGCGATGACGGTCGATGCGGCTGTCACCGGATGTTGCGACGTTGCCGACAGCCAGACGCCTGTGCTCGGCGTCGCGGTTCCTTACGCGGTCGGCAACGTCGTCCTGACCGTTCTCGGACCAATCATAGTCGCTTGCACGTTTTCGGGCTGAGGAGACATCGATGGCGACCCGCCGTGGCCGAACTGCTTTGCTCTTCCTCATGGTCTTGCCCGTGCTGGGCTGTGCTGCCGCGCCGTCCCATGCAGACGAGCCAGGAGCATCACGCCGCATTCAGGAAGAGGTCTGGGCACTGCCGCTGCCCCTGCCCTCTTTCGCCTATGTTGTGCGCCCGGTCGGAGATGGTCCGTTTCCGCTGGCCATCATGAACCACGGGGTGGCGCTCAATCCGACGGAACGCAGCTTCTTTCCGCTCGTGGAATTCAAGGACGCCGCCCAATGGCTCGCGCACAGGGGCTATTTCGTGGTCGCGCCGGTCGGAACCGGCTACGGCGCTGCCGCGATCGACATTCCCGAGCGCGCACTGTACGGCCCGTTTTTCTCCAAGATCGGCAAGTGCAGCCATCCGAATTTTCGCGATACCGGCATGGCCGTGGCGCAGGCCGACCTCTGGATCATCGACTACATGACCACAGATAAACGCATTCTGCCCAGGGACGTCATCGTAGTCGGACAATCGGCCGGCGGCTGGGCGTCGATTGCGTTGTCCAGCCTCAGCCCGCCGCAAGTCAAGGCGATCATCACTTTTGCTGCAGGCCGCGGCGGCCATGTCGATGGCAAGCCGAACAACAACTGCGCCCCTGACAAGCTCGTAGAAACCGCCGGCGAGTTCGGGCGCACCTCGCGCATTCCCATGCTCTGGATCTATGCCGAGAACGACACCTATTTTGGCCCCGCATTGTCGAGGCGCATCCACGAGGCATTCACAGCCTCGGGCGGCATCGCGGATTATCGCCTGTTGCCCCCCTTCGGCCAGGACGGGCATTTTCTGATCGGCTCGCCCGACGCGATCCCACTCTGGTCACCACTCGTGGCGGCCTTTTTGGACGCTCAAAAGCAATCGCACTAGTCGCCCTCGGGAGGCCACGACAATGATGACCGTACGCCTTCGTCTCTCCGCTTCACTCGCGCTCGCGATCGCCGCGACAACGCCCGATCCCCGAGCCCTCGCCAGCGAACGCACGCCGACGGCCAGATCCGCCGAAGTCGCAATCCGGGGCCAGCGTGAGGCCGCGGATATTACCTACGGAAGCTGGCGCAAGCTTTGCTTCAAGGCGGGTGGTGCTCCGACATTGTGCCGGACCTCGATCACGGGCAGTTTTCCCACCGGACAGATGGCCGTGCGTCTGGACTTGATTGAGCGCGAGGGCGACCACAACGGCCGACTGCAGCTGTTCGTGCCGGTTGGCATGTACCTGCAGCATCCCATCAAGTTGACCGTCGATCGCGGCCACTCCTATCGGGTGCCGTACACATGGTGCCTCAGCAACGCTTGCATTGCAGGCGACGTCGCGGATCAAAAGCTCGTCAAAGCTATGGAACTCGGACAGACACTCGTCGTTGAGGTGGTAGACACCAACCTGCTGTCGTTGACGACTTCACTGCCGCTTGCCCAGTTCGCCGCAATCCACAGCGGCACCCCGATGCAGACGTACGAACAGGACATCGACGAGTGACCAGATCCATCCTCGATCGCTACGCTCTCAGATTTCGAGCTGCGCAAGCCCTTCCCGATCGAGCAACACGACCCGCCGCTGCGTTTGCCCCTCAAATCTCAGCATCCTATCATCGCGCAGGGTGGACAAAGCGCGCGAGACCGTCTCCAGGGTCAGCCCAAGATAGTCCGCTATGTCGCGGCGAGACATCGGCAAGTTGATCACGCTTGGATAGGCCTGCCGCTCATCCATTTCGAGCAGGAACGCAGCTACCTTTTCCAGCGCAGTCTTCCGGCCCAACAGCAGCATGTGGTCCTCGGCATGCTGAAGATTGCGCGTCACGAGGCTAAGCAGCTTCGTCCGGCCTGCCTCCTGGTACTCGATCGCGTCGAACAGCCGGCGCCGACACGTCACGCGGACCACCGTCGCCGTCACTGCCTGGGCCGTGAAGCGATGCGCCGGGCCGTTCTCGAGCCCGAACATGTCGCCAACCAAATGAAACGAGCTAATCTGCCGGCGGCCGTCGCCCAGGCGCTTGTAGGCACGGACCGCCCCGGAGATCATCTGGTAGACGCTATTCGCCTCGTCTCCCTGGCTAAAGACGACCGCCCCTCTGCGATAAGTCAATTCGCGACCCGAGATCCGTTCGCCGGACAGGGCTGCCAGTTGCGCGTCAAGGGCAGAGCGACTGGCGATCCTCATCAACATCGCAATACTCCCGACAGAACGAAGCCAGTATGGTGGTTGACCCTAGGGAGTATTGCAGTCGTATGATTGATCTAGCGCAACCGCATCAGCTCGCGCTCAATTCGCGCATCAAATGCCGCGTCCGCGAACGATGCTGCCGCATCCACATCACTCATATGATACTACCGATGCATAGGCCGACACGCGGTGGCATCGGCTCTATCGTCTGGACTGTGGCAGGAACCAAAGGACAATGCCCGAACGGCACGCTGGCCGCCAGCGGCGGCGCTCAGTCCAGGTGCGGCTGACCGGACAGCACCGACCCGCCGGCGCTTGCGACAGCGCGCTCAATGACTTCCGTCAACGAGTTCGCCGTGAACGGCTTGGTCAAGTACGCGATGCAATCCGACTCGATAGCCGCCGACCGGGTCGCATGGCTGTCATTCCCAGTAATGTAGATAACCGGTGCCGCGACTCCCTTTTGCGACAGCCGGCGCCGCAACTCGATTCCAGACGATTCGCTCAGATTAATGTCGATGATGATACATAAAACATCGCCGTACTCATCATAATCGAGCAAGGCAGGTACTGATTCGAAGAGCAATGCAGAGAAGCCGCGCGTCCGGAGCAGCCGGTTGATGCTGATGCGCATCGATGCGTCATCGTCTACGACAAGAATGGACCCGCGGGCGGACACCTCGGCGCCTTCCTTGACAAGCGTTCATTCGCCGGCGGATCCGATGCCCGAATTGACCTTGAATCAAACCGGCTCTTGTCCGCAATCGGATTATGATAGGCCGTCACTGGCCGCGCGATATTGTACTTCTGTGCAGTCCCTGCGACGCGAGTTCGCGAACCCGCGGTTCATTCTAGGCCCGGCCTTCGGTTTCCATACCGAGCAAGCCCAACCGCTCTGCAACCGAGACCAATTCCGCAAGCGATTGCACCTGCATTTTTTCCATGACTTGGTGACGATGGGCTTTGATCGTCCGTTCAGCCGTGCCGAGCTCATGGGCAATCTGCTTGTTGATCTTGCCACGGACGATCATGTCAAACACCTGCCGCTCGCGCGGTGTCAGGGAGTTGAGAAGGCTGTGGAGCCAAATCAGCTTCTTACGGCGCGTCTGCGCTGCTTCCTGACGGGTCACGGCCCGCTGAACGGCATCAAGCAGTTGCGCTGACGAGACCGGCTTGGTCAGAACGTCCTCAGCCCCGGCCTTGATGGCGCGCACGGTCGTCGCCGTATCGGCGTGACCGGTCAGAAACACGATCGGCAGCGTCGATCCAATCTCCGTCAACCGGCTCTGAAGCTCGGGGCCAGACAGCCCCGGTATCCTGACATCGAGCAGGAGGCACCCTGATTCCTCGTTGCTGGGCAGGCGATCCAGCAGATCCTCGGCAGACGCGTAGGCCGCCACGTCATAACCAGCCATCCTGAGCCGCCGTTCGATTGCCGCTCGGAATGATGCGTCATCGTCTACGACATGAACGACGCTACCCAACCTTCATCCTCCCGAAATGTCGAGCAAACGGCGCTCACGACAGCACGCCCAGAAGTCTCGGGAACTCCCCTCGGCCACTTCAACGAAGCGAATGGATCAACCTGCGAATCGATCGCATCTGCGACCTCGCCCGACGGCACAACCACCGCGCGACAAAGTAGTCGCTTATGCACCTTAGTACAAGGGCCATAGGGACAATGGCCCATGGCGCGGCCCCCTCCTAAGTTGATCAAAAGTTGAGACAGCAGGGCATGTTCTCGGCAACTAAACGCTTCGCCGGCCTCCACAAGTCATTGCGTGGATTCGTTTAGGAGTTGCCCCATGTTTGTGCGTACGTCCGCCGACAAATCCTCACGCCCGAATTCACTACGCGACTTTGGAATGGCGAGCGCGTCGAACCCGCTCGTCAGCTTAAGCGAGTTCTCCTACAAGAAAGGCACCGAGATATACGGAGAGAACGAACCGGCTGAGTATGTTTATCAGGTCCGGTCCGGCGCGATCCGGAGCTACAAGCTGCTGAGCGATGGCCGGCGCCAGATCGGCGCGTTTCATCTTCCGGGTGACATCTTTGGGCTCGAGAATGGACCAGCTCATCGCTTCACGACAGAAGCGATCATCGACACCACCGTTCACCTGATGAGGCGCCAAAGTCTCGAAGCCGTAGCGAAGAGCGACGCGGTCGTCGCCAAGAGCCTGTTCGGAATGACCACGGCGAACCTTCATCACGCCGAGGATCATATGCTTCTGCTTGGCCGAAAGACGTCACTCGAGCGGGTCGCCACATTCCTGGCCGAGATGGACAAGCGCTTGACCGCCGCGGACGTCATCGCGCTACCAATGTCACGCCGGGACATAGCGGACTATCTTGGCCTCACTCTGGAGACTGTGTCGCGCGCTTTGTCGCGGCTACACGAGGTCGGCGTGCTCGATTTCGTCGGCAATACCCAGCGGCAGATTGTGCTGACGGACCGCATTAAGCTCGCCAGCTTCGATCTGCAGAACTAGGCCAGGGATCGCTGATCCGTTCCCCTTTATCGACGCATTGGCGCCTGACTGTCTGCAACGGCGCAGGTGGAGCTGACAGTCCATGCAAACGCCAGCGGCTATGTCGACGCCGAGGTGCTGCGCTCAGACTGGCCAGCACCTTTCAGTGGCACGCTGACTATCTGATCGTCTGGTAAAGTGGCTGGTATAACTCGGCAAGAAGCACCTGATATCGAATTCGAGAGTGGCCGGCTGCTGGCGCAGATCCTGTTCCTAAAAGCAGATCCTATTCCTAAAAAGAGACCCACTGTTGCCTCATCGCGAAGCCGTCAGCGCTGCGCGCTTGAACCTCGTCACGTCGAGATCCGCACGCTCTGGGCAAACGCGTTCAAAGGCGTCGGCATGACAGTCGACGAATAGCGAGAACTCTTGACGCAGATCAATAGAGCGCGACGGCACAAGGCAAGCATTTGATGACCTTCCCTTGCTCGCTTCCGGCTGGAGTCTCAACCATGAGGGCCGTTTCCATCGAAGAAGCCGTCGCGATGATCCCGGCGGGTGCAAGCATCATGATCGGCGGCTTCATGGGAGTTGGAACGCCGGAGCGTTTGCTCGAGGAGCTCGTGCGCCAGCGGAAGTCGGGTCTCTCAATCATCAGCAACGACGCTGCCGTACCGGGCAAAGGAGTCGGACGATTGTTCGATGCAGCCCTCGTCTCGCATTTGACGGCGACGCATATCGGCCTCAATCCGAAAGTTCAGCAGCAGATGCTCGCAAGGGAGGTCGCGGTCGATCTGATTCCGCAGGGGACCTTTGTCGAGCGCATCCGCGCCGGCGGCTGCGGTCTGGGTGGCGTCCTGACGCCAACCGGCGTTGGCACGTCGGTCGCGGAAGGCAAGCGTCAGATCGAGGTGGATGGAAAGCCCTTCCTGCTCGAGATCGCGCTGCGGGCGCAGTTCGCGCTGGTTCACGCCTTTCTCGCCGACTACCTCGGCAATCTCTCCTATGCGCTGACTGCGCGCAACTTCAATCCGGTCATGACGATGGCGGCGGATACGGTGATCGTGACGGCGGAGCACATCGTGCCCGTCGGCGTGATCGCGCCCGACCACGTCGTGACTCCCGCGCCGCTCGTCGACTATCTCATCACCAACCCCAACGGGTGAGCTCATGGACCCGCAGGAGATGATCGCCCGACGCGTCGCCAAGGAGCTCGTGAGCGGCGACCTCGTGAATCTCGGCATCGGCATCCCGACACTCGTCGCCAACTACGTTCCCGCCGGCCTGAACGTGTTCTTCCAGTCCGAGAACGGCCTGATCGGCACCGGCCCGATTCCGGAGCAAGGATTGGCGCATCCGCTGCTGACGGACGCCGGCGGCCGCCCGATCAGCGCGCTGCCGGGCGCCAGCACCTTCGACAGCGCGATGTCATTCGGGCTCATCCGCGGAGGTCACGTCGATGTCACCGTGCTCGGCGGACTTCAGGTTGATGCCCGCGGGCACCTCGCCAACTGGACGATACCCGGCAAGTTGGTTCCGGGCATGGGAGGCGCGATGGACCTCGTCAGCGGCGCCAGGCGGGTCATCGTCGCCATGCAACACGCCGCCAAGGGCAAATCCAAAATCGTCGCTCAATGCACGCTGCCCTTGACCTCGGCACGGCCGGTGCATCTGGTCGTGACGGACATGGCCGTAATCGGCTTCCCTGGCGGAAAGGCCACTTTGCTGGAGATCGCGCCCGGAAGCAGCGTCGGCGAGGTCGTAGCGGCAACGGACGCGGAGCTCGTCATCCCGGACCACGTTCCTGAAATGAACATCTGATCAGGCGACAACCATGCGGATATTCTCCGGCTTCGACGATATCAATCTGCGCTCCAGACCGAGATCGGCGTCAGCGACTGGATCCAGGTGACGCAGGAGCGGATCAACCAGTTCGCGCAGGCGACCTGCGACGAGCAATGGATCCACGTCGATCAGGAGCGCGCCAGGAGAGAAGCGCCAGGCGCCACCACCATCGCTCATGGCCTGCTCTCCCTCTCGCTTGCTCCCCTCTTTATTCGCTCGGTGATGGGGATCATCGGTCTGAGCCTGGGCCGCCCCAAACATCATCGGGAGTATGAGCAGACTCAGCGCAAGGACCCGCACCTCAACCTCGTCGGCTGGTCAGTCGATGATGTGATAGCCACCGTCGACGTAGAGAACACCGCCGGTGATCAGCTTGGCGCCGTCCAGCGCCAGGAAGGCCGTGGCATTGCCGACATCCTCGATGCTCACCAGGCTGCGGGTCGGAGCAGTCGACTGCGCCTTGTCCATCAGATCATCGAATTCAGGAATCCCCGATGCAGCGCGCGTGGCGAGCGGCCCTGGTGAGATCGCGTGAACACGAATGCCCTTCGGCCCAAGTTCGGCGGCAATGTAGCGGACGGCGGCTTCGAGCGCGGCCTTAGCGACCCCCATCACGTTGTAGTTCTTCACGACCATTTGGCTGCCATAATAGGTCATGGTGAACATCGTGCCGCCATTCTTCATCAACGGCTCCGCCAGATGCGCCATGCGCATGAACGACCAGCACGAAACATCCATGGTCTTGAGGAAGCCGTCGCGTCCGACATCCACCACGCGACCGTGCAGGGCCTCCTTCGGCGAGAACGCAATCGAGTGCAGCAGGAAATCGAGCTGTCCCCATTCCTTGGCAATCCGCTCGAACACTGCCTCGGTCTGCCCCTCCGCCATGACATCCAGCGGCATGACGATTGGTGCCTCCAGCGCCTGCGCCAGTGGTTCGACATACTTTCTGGCACGGTCATTCAGGTAGGTGACCGCGAGGTCTGCCCCGAGCGCGCGAAACGCCCGCGCGCAACCCCAGGCAATCGACTGGTCGTTGGCGATGCCGACGATGAGACCCTTCTTGCCCTTCAAAGCAACCTTTGTATCCGGGAAAACAGGAATCATGACGCCCTCTCTCGTCTGGTATTGGTCGGCACCGGTTTCATCAGCAGCGACAGGGTGTGCTGTGCAATCATCCGTTCCTCGTCGGTCGGCACGACGTAAACGGGGATGAGACTGTCAGCGCGCGAGATCAGGCGCGAATTGCTGATGTTCCTGGAGGGGTCCAGGCTGGCGCCAAGCCACCCAAGCTGCTTGACCACGCCGGCGCGGATGGTCGCGGAGTTTTCACCGATGCCAGCCGTGAATACGAACGCGTCCAGCCCCTGCAATGCCGCCGCGAGCATGCCGGCATTGAGACCGATCCGATACACGAAATAGTCGACCGCCAACTTCGCCTTGGCATCGTCGCTGGCTTCAAGCGCGCGCATGTCGCTGCTGACGCCCGACAGCCCTTTCAGCCCGCAATCGCGATAGAGCATGTTCTGGACGTTGGAGGCCGACATACCCTTCTCTGAGATGAGATACAGCACAACGCCGGGATCGAGCTGGCCGGGGCGCGTTCCCATCGGCAGCCCGTCCAACGCCGTGAAGCCCATCGTGCTTTCCACGCTCTGTCCCGCCTTGAGCGCGCACATCGATGCGCCGCTGCCAAGATGGGCGACGATGACCCGCCCGCTCGCAATATCCGGCGCAATCTGCGGCAGGGATTTTGCGACGTATTCATAGGACAGCCCGTGGAAGCCGTAACGCCGCACGCCCTCGGCGTGAAGCGCATGCGGGATAGCGTAGTGGTCGGCGACGGCGCTGTGCCCACGATGAAAGGCGGTATCGAAGCAGGCCACCTGCGGTAACGTCGGGAAGCCGGCAAGGACCGATCGGATCGGGGCCAGATTGTGCGGCTGGTGGAGCGGCGCGAGGCTGACGAAGCGCTCCAGACGGGCCACCACGCCGTGGTCGATCAACGTCGGCCGGTCGAAGTCCGGACCGCCATGGACGACCCGGTGTCCAATGGCGATCGGGTGGATGCGAAGCTCGTCGCGCAACCAGTTTCCAGCAATCTCCATCGCCGCGGGCACGTTGGCGACGGCCTCGATCGGATAGGCCCGCTCGGCCAGCGGCTCGCCATGCGCGTCGCTTGCCCTCAGCCGCGGACGGCTGCCGATTCCGTCCACCTGGCCTTTGATCTGCCGCCGAAGGGTGCCCTCCCCTTCCACCGAAAAGACCTGGAACTTGACGCTCGAGGAGCCGGCGTTGACGACGAGGATCGTGTCCATTGCGATCACGCTGCGACTGTCGGCGCATGTCGGCGCCGTGCGTTGGCATAGAGCGACGCCACCGCGCAGGACGCCATGCGGGCACGCGGCGTATCCGCGCGAGACGTCAATACGACCGGCACCCGGGCGCCGAGCACGATGCCCGCGCCATCGGCTTTCGCGAAGTAGGCGAGATTCTTCGCCAGCATGTTGCCGGCCTCGAGGTCGGGAACGACGAGGATCTGCGCCCGCCCGGCGACCTCCGACTTGATGCCCTTGATCCGCGCCGCCTCGGCGTCGATGGCATTGTCAAATGCCAGCGGCCCGTCGAGCACGCCGCCGATGATCTGGCCGCGGTCGGCCATCTTGCAGAGCGCCGCCGCCTCGATCGTCGACGGAATCTTGGAGGTCACGGTTTCCACGGCCGACAGGATCGCGACGCGCGGCGTCTTGCCAAAGCCCGCCTGGTTGTAGAGATCGATCGCGTTCTGGATGATGTCGCGCTTGGCGTCGAGGTCCGGAAAGATGTTGATCGCCGCATCAGTCACGAACAGCGTTTCGGCGTACGCCGGCACGTCCATCACGAAGACGTGGCTGATGCGGCGGTCAGTGCGCAGACCACCGGCCTTCGCGGTCACGGCACGCATCAGCTCGTCGGTGTGCAGGCTGCCCTTCATCAGCATCTCGCCCCTGGCAGCGTGGATCAGTTCGACACTCCTGGCTGCCGCATCTTCGCTGTGCGCGGCATCGACGATCTCAAAGCCGGAGATATCGAGATCGTGGCTCTTCGCCGTCTCCTGGATCTTTCTTTCGGGCCCGACAAGGATCGGCCAGATGATGCCAGCTCTTGCGCTATCGACGGCTCCGCGCAACGACGTTTCATCGCAAGGATGCACAACCACGGTCGGAACCGGCGACACGCCCTTCGCTGCAGCGATCAAGCGATCATATTTGCTGGGGGACTGGGCTTGCCTTGGCTCTGCTGACATGGTGTCGCTCCCCGTCCTTCCTTGAACCGTCACGACGCCCTGGCCTTTGGGTCGAAAGGGGCAATCTTGGACGCCCCCTCTTCCGCCTCGACGCCGAACAGAGCCGCGATACGCTGCAGCCGGCTCGCACGCTCGCCGCTGAGCTCGCCGCTGGCGGAGAGCACGTCGCGCATCATCGCAAGCGCCGCGCGCCGCTGCGAAACGTCCTCGGGCAGCATCGCCGGAATGGCGGCCAGCGCCTCCTCCCGGTCGAGCAGCAGCATGAAGAACTGCTCGCGCACCAGCATCTTGAACTCGGACAGCGTGATACGCGCTGCGCCAGCGTCGCGGCGCGCCTGGCGCAGCGCTTCAATGCTCCGCTCGTCGACCATTCCGCGCGCCGATCCGATATAGAGCAGACCGCGAATCGTCGCTTCACGAAGACCGCCCTCGCGAACCTTCGACTTGAGTGCGGCGATCCGCCTTTCGAGCATCCCCCGGTGCTCGGTCGACATCTCGCGCCGGCGCGACGGCTCCCATTTCGGATCGATCCCCACCGCCGCCTGAAGTACGGGCGAGCCATAGACGTTCAGGAAGATTGTCTCGCTGAGGGCTTCCTGCGCGTCGCGCCAGCTGTCCAGCGCATGAACGATCTGTTTGGACACCTGCTCTTGGAATGCCAGGAACGGATTGTCCTTCGCGACCGGCTTGCGGTTCTCCTCCACCTGGTCGGCCGCCGACTTCACGGCGCCCATCCACGGATTCAGGCCGCTGAAGATCTCGTATTGAAGCCGCAACGGATGCAGGTTTCGCATCGTCTCCGCCATCTGCGGCGCGACCATTTTCTTGATCCAGGGCTGGACGAACTTTCGATACGCTGCGAGGTTCATTTCGGAGACGCGCTTTGCAGCGGCGAAGCGCCGCTCGTCATCCGGCGAGTTGCCGCCCAGGGCGCGAATGTCGTCAAGGGTTCGCGCCTCACAGCGCATCACCCACTGTCCAACTACGAGATCGGAACTCGTCGTCTCCTCGCTCTTGGCCTCGAAGGTGGCTTCGTAGAGCCCGGGAGGCAGAATATCGATCAGGTCGATGTTGCTCGAAAACTCCGCGTGCTCCTTCTTCGCAACCCCGCCGGAGACGAAGATGCCGAGGTGACCGATGCTGTCGTGAACGGTGTAGACGATGGTTTGCCCATAGGCTCTGATCTCATCGACGTCGGCATAGCAATCGAGAATCCAGTCCAACGCCTGCTGTGGCGGGGTGACGTTGTCGCCCTTCGAGCAGAATACCACGATCGGCGACTTGATATTGCGCAGATCGACCTTCTGCCCGTCCGACATTTCGATCCTGCCGGCGGCGAGATTGTTGCCGATGAAGAGCTCATCGACGATGAACTGGATCTCCTCGGCATTGAGGTTGACGTGCCCACCCCACCAGCGCTCGAACTCCAGATAGCGATCAGCCTCGGTGTCGACCTTGGAGTAGACGTTGTACTGCTTGGTCCAGAGCGTGTTGGACGGGTTCTGCCCCTCGAAATTCTGCACCAGCCAGGCGCCATCGAACTTTCCGGCGCCGAGATCGCTGCTCAGCGCAGTCAGCCAACTGCCGCCGAACAGGCCACCAGAATAGCGCATCGGATATTTGCCGTGCACGCCGGCCCAGTAGGCGAGCGGCGCGCCTGCGATGATCAAGGGTCCAAATAGCTCGGGTCGCAACGATGCCAGGATCATGACGGCCCAGCCGGCCTGGCAGTTGCCGATGACGCACGGTTTGCCATCGGCCTTCGGATGCAGGCCGATGACCTTTTCGATGAACATTGCTTCGGCGCGCGCGATCCGCTCGATGGTCTGTCCCGGCATCGGCTCTGGAAGGAAGCCTATGAAGTAGCAGGGATGTCCCGCCTTCATCGCAACGCCGATCTCGCTGTCCGCCTTGAATCCGCCAATTCCCGGGCCGTGGCCCGCGCGTGGATCGACCACGATGAACGGCCGCCGTTGGAGATCGATCTCGACGCCCTTGGGTGGAATGATGCGCACCAGCGCGTAGTTGACGGGTTCGTCGAGCTTGCGCCCGTCGACGACCAGTTCGGCTGCATACCGCAGAACGTGCGGCGCCGTTTGTGCGACGTGCTCGCGATACTGGTCTCCACGCTGACGCATCACGTCCAGGAACAGGACGCTCCGCTGCCCCGCGTCGACCATGTATTCGATGGCCGCGGCCACCACCCCAGAAATAGGACCACCCGGCAGGTTCAAGTTTTCCATTGTCGCGTCCTGATCTCGCTGTCGTGCGCGTTCACAACGCGCGTCCGCTACGCACCAGGGTTGATTTAAGTCAACGTTCAACGACTGATTGGGCTGCCGGTCGATCAGACTTGATCCAGGCGACTGTCAGCTCCCACGCGACCGAGAGGATGACGGGGCCTATGAAGAGACCGACGATACCATGACCCAGCGTTCCGCCGATCACTCCGATGAGGATGACGAGTGTCGGCGTAGTCAAGCCGCGTCCCATCACGAGCGGCTTCAATACGTTGTCGAGAATGCTCACAATTCCGAAAAAGAGCGTCAGCAGCGACGCCGTGGTCAGGTCCTTTTCGGTCCAGATCCAGACGATCACGGGGAGCATGACGAGCGCAGCTCCGATCTGCACAATGGAGAGCAGCAGGACCAGAAGCGCCAGGAGGCCGGCAATGTGGATGCCCGCGAGCTTGAAGCCGATACCGGCCAGCAATGCCTGAATCACGGCGATCCCGATCACACCTTGTGAGACAGCTCGGATGGTTGCCCCCGCCAGGTCCAGGAAGTGCTCGCTTTGCTCGGGGACGATCCGCGTCAGCAAGCCTCGACCCGCGGCTACCAATTGCGGTCCATAGGGAAAGATGACACCGGCAACGACGATCGAAAGCAGGAACTTGATGGCGCCCACGCCAGCATCACCCGCCAAGCCCAACAGCCTCCCAGCAAGGGGCTTCAGATAAGGCGCGATCTGATGCAAGGCCGATCGGAGATTGGTTGAGGCCTGATCCCAGAGCTCGTAAAGCGGGGGTCCGACCAGAGACCACGACTTGAGGGATTGCGGCGGCACTGGAACTGTCAGGTCACCCGCGGCCAATCCGGCGGCAAAATGCCTGACGCTATCCACCGCGCCCATGCCGAGCCAAGCTGCCGGACCAAGAAAGATCGCAAGATTGACTGCGGTGAAGATCGCTGCCCCGAGCTTCGGGCGCCCCCCCACGACCTTTGAAAGCAGAACGAAGCCTGGATTGAGTGCCACCGCAAGCACGAGGGCCCAGACGAGAATGGTCAGGAACGGGCGGACCAGATAGGACGTCCAAAAGATCAAGAGAGCGAGCAGTCCAAGCCTGATCAGCAGCTGGACCGAATCTTCGCCGGTGAGCCGCTGGCGGAGTGTCCTCATGGTTGCTCCTCACCGCTCTCCCGTTTCAGGCTTGATGCTGATGCTGACCGGGAGAGCCCGGCAGGACCAGACGGCGCCCCAGCAGACGTAGCCGCCCTCAGCGGAGGACCCGTCATGGGTAGGGCCGCCTGCAGCGTGGCCAGTGCAAAGCGCGAGATCCGCATTCGTCTTCGTCTCCCCCGCTTCGCGACCGGCAAATCGATCATCCCGTCGCTCGGCCACGCTCAGCCTCGCCGCGGATACGTCCGTTTCGTTGATCCTGATCAATGGTCGGCGAACAGCACGGTGGATCGATGAGCGCTCTAGCTCACAGAACGGAGGTCATCATGAAGCTCGGGATGTTCGGAAAATTCTCCTTCGCGGCGGTTCTCGCGGGCTTTGCAATGTGCGGCTCGCTTGGCTGGTCGTCGGACCAGGGGATCTCTCTTTCGCTCGTCGGGGCCGAGGCCCGCGTCGGGCGCCCCTTGACGCCTGCATCCGTGGCCGGCGTCGCACGTCGCACCACGAGGCGAGCAGTCGTCGGC
>JBARNF010000203.1:0-11911 GCA_049802835.1 Bradyrhizobium sp. | reverse complement strand
GAAGGCGGACGCGGCCTCCTCGCGGGACAGCGGTGCTCCCGTCGCCACCTTGCCAATGATCGACTTCAGATCGTCCATCACGCGTGCCTTCAGCGATCCGTCATTGATTGTTGCCGCCGACCACCTGAGCCACCGCGGCTTCGTTGATCGACGTTCCGATATCCTTCTCGAGCTTCATGACGTAGGCCGTGCCCTGCTCGTCGGCCAGCGCGCGTTGCAGCGTGTCCTTCAGCTTCTTGATCTCTTCGGACGCGAGGTCGACCTTTGGCTCGACGATGTCGGTCACCCGGAACACGATCCATTGCCGGCCGCCATCTGCTTCGGTCTGGCCGACCCCGTCCTTGGCGGTGCGGAACGCAGCCGTGATCGCCCCGGCAGGGACGCCGGGCAGCGAGGCGTCGCGCTTGAACGTGCTGGCGGTCTCGACCTTGAGGCCGAGCGACGCCGCTTCGTCAGCGAGCTTGCCGCCGTCACTGAGCTTCTTCACGAGCTCGGTGGACTTCGTGCGCAGCTTGGCCGCGACCTCGTCGTCGCGCCAACGCGCCGCGACCTGGTCCTTGACCTCGTCGAGCGTACGGTCCCGCGGCGGGGTTATGCCGAGGACCTCGAACCAGACGTAGCCGCCACGGAATGAGATTGGCTCGTTGTCGACGCCGACATCGCTGTTGAAAGCCTGCGCGACCAGGTCGAGACCAAGCGGAACGTTCGGCGCGGGCTGACCATTGGGCTGCTTGCCGGAGCGGTCGACCGCTTCGAGAGTCACGGCGTTCAAGCCGAGCTTCTTGGCAGACTCGGCCACGCTGGCGCCGCCGCCGCGCTCGTCTTCCATCTTGTCGCGCAGAGTGGCGACCTGAGATTTGGCGCGGTCGGCGGCGATCTCCTTCTTGATGTCGGCAGCGACGCTCTCATAGGCCGGCTCCTGGCCGGGTTGGATCGCACTGACCTTCACCAGCGCCACGTTGAACGCACCCTTGATCGGCTGGCTGACCTCGCCGGTCGGCAGGGAGAAAGCGGCATCGGCAACGGCCGGATCGAGAATGGCCGATTTCGTCACCAGTCCGAGATCGAGGTCGGCCGGGTTGAGATTGCGTTCCTTGGCCAACTCGTCGAACGTCACTTCGCCCGCTGCGATCCGTCCGCGCGCCGCCTGGGCCTCTTCCGGGCTCGGGAAGGTCATCTGCTGGATTTGGCGCTTCTCCGGCGTCCCCATCTGAGCTTTGCGCTGGTCGAACAGCTTCCTGGCGTCTTCGTCGGACACGGCAGTCCACTTGCCGATTTCCTCGGGCGTCACCAGGACGAACGAGATCTTGCGATACTCCGGCGCCTTGAACTGCGCCTTGTGCTCATCGAAATAGGACGCGAGAACCTCGGGTGCGGGGGCGTCGATCGTGCCGGCCTGCGCCGCGTCGAGCTTGATGTAGTCGATCGATCGCTGCTCGTTCTGGAAGCGGCTCAGCACATCGAGCATCGCGTTGGACGGCTCCAGCCCGGCCGCGATCGTGCCGGTGATCTGCCGGCGCAGCGACACCCGGCGCTGATCAGCCAGATAGCGCTGCTCGGTGAAGCCGTAATTGCGTATGATGGCCTGGAAGCGCTGCGCATCGAACGCGCCGTTCGGACCCTTGAAATTGGGATCGCTGAGGATCACCCGCATGGTCTCGGCATCGGATTGGCCAAGACCGAGACGGCGGGCGTGCTCGTCCAGCGCGGCTTCCGCAATCGTCTGCTGCAGCACGGAGCGGTCGAGCCCGAACATGCGGGCCTGTTCCGTCGTCAGCGGACGCCCGAGCTGGCGGCCGATCTGCTGCAGCCGGTCGGTGTAGATCTGGCGGAACTCGTTGATCGAGATCTCGGTGCGTCCCACGGTTGCAGCCGTCGACTGCCCGAAGCCCCGGAAGATGTCGGCGATGCCCCAGACGCCGAAACTGACGATCAAGACGCCCATGACCACCGCCATGATGGTCTTGCCGAGCCAGTTTGATGAGGCCTTGCGTAATCCTCGAAGCATGGGTCCAATCTGTCTGCAGAAAAAGGGATGAAGAGGACGCGCCTTGAAGCAGATTCCGCGAAAGGGCGTCACCGAGTTGAAACGGCTTATAAAGAGGCAGCCGCCCCGTCGCAACCTCGGCACTGAGGCGGATTGAAGCGGTGGGAAGACCGTTCGCGCTCTGGTACTCCTTGAAACGCTCTGCTAGCCGATGTCAGTCACAACGTTTGCTGGAATCCTGCCATGACCGACCGCATCCGGCCCCTGATTGCCGGCAACTGGAAAATGAACGGCCTGAAGGCGTCGGCCGCCGAGTTCGAAGCGATGCTGGCGGGAGCCGCCGAGGTGGCGGGGAAGGCCGATCTGCTGGTGTGTCCGCCGGCTACTCTGTTGGCAGCCTTTGCCGAGACGGCGCGCGGCACGAAGGCGATGGCCGTCGGGGCTCAGGATTGTCATGCCAAGGCTTCGGGCGCCCATACCGGCGACATCGCAGCGGAGATGCTGGCCGATGCCGGCGCTCTCGCCATCATCGTCGGCCATTCCGAGCGGCGCGCCGATCATGGCGAGAGCGACGTCGTGGTGCATCAGAAGGTCGAGGCGGTGTGGCGCGCCGGGCTTGTCGCGATTGTCTGCATCGGCGAAACCCAGCATCAGCGCGATGCCGGCCAGACGCTGGATATCCTGCGCGGTCAGCTGAACCTGAGCCTGCCGCAGAGCTCGCGGGCCGACAATCTCGTCGTCGCCTATGAGCCGGTTTGGGCGATCGGCACCGGGTTGACGCCGACCACCCAGGATGTCGAGCAGATTCATGGCTTTATCCGCGAATTGCTGATCGAACGCTTCAACCAGGAGGGCAGCCGGATGCGCATCCTCTATGGCGGCTCGGTGAAGCCCTCCAACGCGGCCGAGCTGATGGCGGTCGCCAATGTGAACGGCGCACTGGTTGGCGGCGCCAGCCTGAAGGCGTCGGACTTTCTCGCAATTGCGAAGGGGTGTTGAGAACCGATCTGAGGAAACAGCGCGAATGCGCTGGTGTCAGCTGGTTTCCCCAAGGCGTTTCCAATAGATTTTTGTCCCGGTGAGGCCGCCATGCGGCTTCAGGGCATAGTCCGGAATGGTTCCGGTGAGCTGGAAGCCGAAGCCCTCATAGAGCTGTGAGGCTCCGCCATCGACGGCGGTATCGAGCACGAGCATCGTGCGCCGGTGCTCGCGGGCTAGGCTCTCCGCCGCGTGCAACAGGGCGGTGGCGATCCCGCGGCTGCGATGGCTGACCCGCGTCATCATTTTCGCGATCTCGGCGCGATGCGGCTGGTTCGGCGGCAGCTTGAGCAGCAGCGTCACCGTAGCGACCAGGTCCAGGCCGTCATGGGCGCCGAGCACGATCCGCTCGCCGCGTTCGGCGGCCGCGAGCGAATCCTGCCAGAACTCGTCGGCATCCTGCTCCGTGAGCGGGTGCATGAAGCTGACCGAGCCGCCATGGGCCACCGTTTCGATCAGCATCGCGCTGAGCGCGGCCCGGATCTGGGGCGTATCGGACAGGGCCGCAATCCGAATCGGGGACATCCTCAACTCCGGGCGAGCGCGACGACGTAGACGCAGGGCGCGTCCGTCTCGTTGGCGAAGGTGGTGTCGATCGGGGGGCCGAAACCGAGGCAGTCGCCTGGGCCGAGCAGGTGGAGCTCGGCCCCCTCCGTAATGGTCAGGCGGCCGCTCTGGACCCAGACGAGCTGGCGGATATGGACGTAGGACGAAGCCGGAAGCATCACGCTCCGCCTGGCAGGCATCTCGACGGTCACCAGCTCAATCGGATGATCCGGCCGCAGGAAGATCTGCCGTCTGATGTAACCAGTGTCCGGGTCGCGCCAGAGCGGCTGATCGCTGGCCCTGGACAGGCGCTCGGCCTGCGCCTCCGCGCGCAGCATCAGGCCTGCCAAAGTGAGATCGAAGGCACTCGCAAGCTTCACGAGGATGACCGCGGTCGGGCTGACCTCAGCCCGCTCGATCTTGCTGATGGTGGCCTTCGAAACGCCGGAGCGCTCGGCGATGTCGGCCAGTGACCAGCCACGGCTGTCCCGTTCAAGGATCAGCCTACGCGCGAGACGCTGGCTGAAGTCGTCCACTATTTGATCCATATGTCTACAATAATAGAATTGGCGCAATCCAGCAAGTGGTCGTGTCCAGGGGGGAATCGGCTGCTTGTGCGAAGCGCGCGTGCGATTATCTCCGGGGGTGGCGTTGCTCGACATGATCGTGTAACACCGCGCAAATTTCCGAATAGCCCGCGAAGCTCTCGCGATCCCGGCCGTGCGGCCGGGGCTTGCGAGGGCTTGTGACGGAAGGTCACCATGCAGACTGTCTTGATCGTCATCCACCTCATGATCGTCGCCGTCCTGATCGGCACGGTGTTGCTGCAGAAGTCCGAAGGCGGAGGCCTAGGCATGGGCGGAGGGGCCGGCTTCATGTCGAGCCGCGGCACCGCTAATCTGCTGACCCGCACCACCGCGGTGCTGGCGGTCGGCTTCTTCGTCACCAGCCTGCTTCTGACCTGGCTGGCGGGCTTCGACCGCAAGCCGACCTCGATTCTCGACACCGTGCCGGGGCAGACCCAGTCCGGTGGAGCCACCCCGGTGGCGCCGACCGGCGGCGGTGTGCTCGACCAGCTCAAGAAGGCGGACGAGCAGCAGAACCCGGCTCCATCAGCGCCGCAGGCCCCGCAGTCACGATAACGCGGGGAAGCCATGCAGGCAGCGGTTGGCTTCCTGCATCATGAGACGGCCTCAAGCCTCTGAGGCCATTCATATTTCGACGTCACCCACAGGCCCGCGACGTTGTTGCGGGCTTCCATCGATTCGTTTTGGCGAATCGAACGCGCGGCATTAAAGGTAGGGTCCCATGGCGCGGTACATATTCATCACCGGCGGCGTGGTTTCCTCGCTCGGAAAGGGTCTGGCTTCAGCCGCGTTAGGCGCGCTGCTGCAGGCCCGTGGCTACAAGGTCCGGCTTCGCAAGCTCGACCCCTATCTCAACCTCGATCCCGGCACGATGTCGCCGTATCAGCACGGCGAAGTGTTCGTGACCGATGACGGTGCCGAGACCGATCTCGATCTCGGCCATTACGAACGCTTCACGGGCCGTCCGGCGACCAAGGCCGACAACATCACCACCGGGCGCATCTATCAGGACATCCTGACCAAGGAGCGGCGCGGTGACTATCTCGGCGCGACCATCCAGGTCGTGCCGCACGTCACCAATGCCATCAAGGATTTCGTGCTGTCGGGCAACGACGACTACGACTTCGTCCTGGTCGAGATCGGCGGCACCGTCGGCGACATCGAGGGCCTGCCGTTCTTCGAGGCGATCCGCCAGCTCAAGAACGAGCTGCCGCGCGATCATGCGATCTACATTCACCTGACCTTGCTGCCCTACATTCCGAGCGCCGGTGAGCTGAAGACCAAGCCGACGCAGCATTCGGTCAAGGAGCTGCGCTCGATCGGTATCCAGCCGGACATCCTGCTGTGCCGCACCGACCGCGAGATTCCGAAGGAGGAGCGGCGCAAGCTCGGCCTGTTCTGCAACGTGCGCGAAAGCGCCGTCATCGAGGCGCGTGACGTCGACAACATCTACGCCGTGCCGGAGGCCTATCATGCCGCCGGCCTGGACGACGAGGTGTTGGCTTCATTCGGCATCGAGCCGCGGGTGCCGCCGGTGCTCGCGAGCTGGCATACGATCAACGAGCGCGTCCGCAACCCGGAAGGCGACGTCACGATCGCGATCGTCGGCAAGTACACCGGCATGAAGGACGCCTACAAGTCGCTGATCGAGGCGTTGTCGCATGGCGGCATCGCCAACAAGGTGCGCGTCAAGCTCGACTGGATCGAGAGCGAGGTGTTCGAGAACGAGGACCCGGCGCCGTTCCTCGAGCACGTCAACGGCATTCTGGTGCCCGGGGGCTTCGGCCAGCGCGGCGCCGAGGGCAAGATCCGTGCGGCGCAGTTCGCCAGGGAGCGCGACGTGCCGTATTTCGGCATCTGCTTTGGCATGCAGATGGCCGTGATCGAAGCGGCGCGCAATCTGGTCGGCATCTCCGCAGCCAACTCGACCGAGTTCGGTCCGACGCCCGAACCCCTGGTCGGTCTGATGACCGAGTGGCTGCGCGGCAACGAGCTGGAGAAGCGCTCCAAGAGCGGCGATCTCGGCGGCACGATGCGGCTCGGCGCCTATCCTGCGGCGCTCAAGCGCGGCAGCCGTGTCTCCGATGTTTATGGCGGCGCGATCGAGATCTCCGAGCGCCACCGCCACCGCTACGAGGTCAACACCGCCTACAAGGATAGGCTCGAGCAGCACGGCCTGAAATTCTCCGGCCTGTCGCCCGACGGCGTGCTGCCGGAGATCGTCGAATATGAGGACCATCCCTGGTTCATCGGCGTGCAGTTCCACCCCGAGCTGAAATCGCGGCCGTTCGAGCCGCATCCGCTGTTCGCCTCCTTCATTCAGGCCGCGATGGTGCAGAGCCGGCTGGTCTGAGCCGGCTCACGGCTCCGATCGCCCGGCCTAGGCGGGCGTCGCGCAGTCCACGCCGGCGCGGTGCTCCTTCGTGACGGGGGAGACGCCGGAATCGGCCGCCGGCGCGGCATCGCGCATCAACAGCCTGTATTGCGGCCGTCGCGACAGCCGGTAGACCGCGGCCGGTGGCACGTTGAGGAGCGCGCGATCGACCAGCGTGGCGCGCAGGCCGAGCCGATCGAGGATCGGCCGCGGCACCGGGCAGCGCATCCCGTAGGTGAATTGATAGAACGTGCCGCCGGGACGCATATAGCCGAACGCGCCGCTGAGGATCGAGATGACCTTGCGCGGCGACATGTTGAGCAGCGGCAGTCCGCTGATCACGGCGCCGACGGGTGCGCCCTGGTAGAGCTGCTCCGAGCCCAATCGGGCCGCGTCCATCCACAGCACGCGCGCGCCGGGAAAGCGAAGCTGCAGCATCCGCATGAAATCGGAGCCGTACTCGATCAAGGTGAGATCCTGCTGGCGCACGCCGCGTTTCAGCAGTCGGTAGGTGAAGGCGCCCGTTCCTGGACCCAGCTCCAGGACCGGGCCGGTATCGGCGGTGATGTCCCGCGTGATCAGCTCGGCGAGCGCCGTGCCCGAGGGCGCGATGGCGCCGACGCGGCGCGGTGCGGCCATCCACGCCGTGAAGAAGGAGAGGAAGTCGTGTGACATTGGCATTCCCAGCAAGGTGTCATCGCGCCTCGGCTCGATTGCGAAGCGTGCTCTCATCTTTGCGGGGGTTGCGTTGCGACAACATTGCGCGATTTGCGCGTCACTGAACGAAGGCTGCCGGCGGCAAGGTCAGGCGGAAGCAGGCGCCGCCCTTCGGCCCGTCGAGCACCGACACGTGGCCGCCGTGCAGCCTTGCGATCTCACGCACCATGTTGAGGCCGAGGCCGGCGCCACGATCGAGCGACGTCAGGCGATAGAACGGATCGAAGATCCTGTTACGTTCGTTCGGCGGAATGCCGTCGCCTTCGTCGGTGACGTCGATCGTTGCAGTGGAGCCGACATGAATGGTGATGGTGCCGCGCCGGCCGCCATGCTGGATGGCGTTCTGCACCAGATTGGTCAGCGCGCGCTCGAGCGCGGCGCGGTCGCCGAGCGTTTCGGTGCGCTCGGACGCGGTGTCGAGCGACAGCTCATAGCCTGCAGCGATCGCAAGCGGCGCAAGATCCGCCGCGACACTGCGCGCCACGGCGATGAGATCGACCCGGACGAACGGATTGCGGCACTGGTCGAAGCGCTGAATATCGAGCAGTTGCTCGGCCAGCGTCGCCAGCCGCGCCGCATCTTCGAGCAGCCGGATCTTGTCAGGGCCTGCGGGCAGCGCTTCCAGCCGCGTGTTGAGGATCGCGATCGGCGTGCGCAACTCGTGCGCCGCATCGGCAACGAAGCGCTGGTGACGGGAATAGCCGTCATCGAGCCGCTTGAGCGCGTCGTTGACGGCGGCAACCAGCGGCGCCACTTCCAGCGGCAGGTGGTCCGCGGACAGCCGGCTGCCGTGTCGGCGGAAATCGATCCGGCGCGCCTGCTCCGCCGTGGTGTCGATGCCGGCGAAGGCGCGCTTGATCACCATCGGCGTTGCCACGAAGGTCGCGGCGGCCATCAGCAACAGGCCGGGGACGGTCACGGCGAGAAAGGTCAGGGAGGTCGCGAACAGCGCCTTGATCCCTGAGATGCGCCCCTGCGTGGCGGTGATGATCTGGACGTTTCCCGCATCGGTGTCGACGCGCTTCATGCGCGCCGGCGGCTTGCGCGGATCGTCCTCGAACATCTGCCAGCCGAGCCGCGCCTGGCTGATATGATCGAGCGCGCCGCCGATCGTCGTGAACTCGTCCGGCACCTTGCCTTCGGAGAGCGTGTCGCCCTGCCGGTCCCGCACGGAGAACCAGAGGTCGGGCGATTCCTCGCGCAGTTGCTTCAGCTCCGCAGTCGGGCGCAGCACCAGTCTGCCGTTGCCGTCACGCCCGAGCGACCCCTGCACGACGTCCATCACGCGGTCTTCGTCGCGGTCGAGGACAGGCAGGCCGGAGGCCCACAGCGCACCCAGCACGAGCGCGATGATGGCGATCAGGAGCGCCGCCTGCAGCGTCACCAGCCGCCAGGTCAATTTCGAGCGCAGGCAATAGTGATCGGCTGTCTCGCTCATGGCGTCTGCTTCAAGAGGTAGCCGACGCCGCGGATGCTGTGGATCTCGACGCCGCCATCAGCCTCGGCGAGTTTGCGCCGCAGCCGCGAGACATGCGCGTCCAGCGCGTTCGACTGGATCTCGTCATCGAAATTGTAGACCGCTTCTTCCAGCGTCGCGCGCAGCACGGTGCGGCCCATGCGCCGCAGCAACGTCTCCAGCACCAACAGCTCGCGCCGCGGCAGATCGAGTGGGCGGCCGTCGACACTGGCTTCGCGATGGCCGCAATCGAACGCGACGCGGCCGGCCTTGATGATGTCGAGCTGCAGGCCGGCGGGGCGCCGCAGCACGGCGCGCAGCCGTGCCATCAACTCGGCAATCGCGAACGGCTTTGCCAGATAGTCGTCGGCGCCGCTGTCGAGGCCGGCGATGCGGTCGACAAGATCGCCGCGGGCCGTCAGCACGATGATCGGAACGCCATCGGCCTTGGCGCGCAGCTTCGGGATCAGCGTCAGGCCGTCGCCGTCGGGAAGCTGGCGGTCGAGCAGGACCGCGCCGTGGACGTCGGCGCAGATCGCCTCCTCGGCCTCGGCAAGGCTCGGCACATGGTCGACCACCATGTCATAGCCCTTCAGCGCCTGTGACAGCGCCGCCGCCATTTCGGCCTCGTCTTCCACCAGCAAGATCCGCATGTCCTCGATATCCAGGTTCTGGAACGGCCGGTTGTAGCACCGTCGCGTGGCAACATCGGTTCAGGGACTTCCGACGAAGCGGAACGAGCTTCGGAACATGGGTTCTAGGGCCATCTACATTGCAGCAACATTGCGGGAATGGGCCGGCCGCGGCGAACAGGGGTGCCATGTTGTCTCCCCCTCAAGACATCCCGGAACCCGCTCGCTATAACCGCCTGCACAACAATCCGGGAGGACCGCCAATGATCTACGAGAGCCGCATCTATCGCTGCATTCCAGGCCGGCTGCCGGCGCTGCTGAAGCGCTTCGAAACGACGACGCTGAAGCTGTGGGAGAAGCACGGCATCCGCCCGGTCGGCTTCTTCACGACCCTGATCGGCGAATCCAACCAGGACCTGACCTATTTCATCGCCTGGGAATCGCTCGCCGAGCGCGAGACCAAGTGGACCAAGTTCATGACCGATCCGGACTGGATCGCAGGCCGCGCCAAGAGCGAGGAGGACGGCCAGATCGTCGCCAACATCACCAGCCAGTTCCTGGTGCCGACGGCGTTCTCGGCGCTGAAATAGGGCCCCCGGACGGGAGCCGGGATGCGCGGATGGCGTCATCCCCGCAACCCTGCTATTCGCGGGCACGCGCCGGGTTGATCCGGCAGCCAGCGCTGGGCCATGGTCGCGCGCCCACAAGAGGATGATGTCGTGAACGCTTCGATCTCTGCCGCGCCGGTCGTCACCCTCGGCTCGGTCCGCTTCGGCAATCAGCTGCCGCTCGCGGTCATCGCCGGTCCCTGCCAGCTGGAGAGCCGGGCGCACGCGCTCGAGGTCGCCTCGGCGCTGAAGGAGATCGCGACGCGGCTGAACATCGGCCTCGTCTACAAGACCTCGTTCGACAAGGCCAACCGCACCTCGGCCTCGGCCGCGCGCGGCCTGGGACTCGCGCAGTCGCTGCCGATCTTCGCCGAGATACGGTCCTCGCTCGGGCTGCCGGTGCTGACCGACGTCCATGATGCCGGCCAATGCGCCGAGGTGGCGCAGGCGGTCGACGTGCTGCAGATCCCGGCGTTCCTGTGCCGGCAGACCGACCTGCTGCTGGCGGCGGCCGCGACCGGCAAGGTCGTCAACGTCAAGAAGGGCCAATTCCTGGCGCCGTGGGACATGGCCAACGTGGTCGCCAAGATCGTCAGTGGCGGCAATCGCAACGTGCTGGTCACCGAGCGCGGCGTCTCGTTCGGCTACAACACGCTGGTCTCCGATATGCGCGCGCTGCCGATCATGGCGCGCACCACCGGCGCGCCTGTGATCTTCGATGCGACGCATTCGGTGCAGCAGCCGGGCGGGAAGGGCACCTCGTCGGGCGGCGAGCGCGAATTCGTGCCGGTGCTGGCGCGGGCGGCTGTGGCCGTCGGCGTCGCCGGCGTGTTCATCGAGACCCATCCCGATCCCGATCATGCGCCGTCCGACGGGCCGAACATGGTGCCGCTCGCCGAGTTCGAGGGTCTGTTGCGCACGCTGATGGGCTTCGACCGGCTGGCCAAGGCGCAGACGGCCGCGGACGTCGCGCGCTGATGCACCAGCCCGTGGCCCGGCCGTCCGAGCAGCGCTTTCCTCCGGCCGTCAACATCATCGCGCTCGCCGGCTTCTCGGCGGCGCTGTCGACGCGCGCGCTCGATCCGGTGCTGCCGCACGTCGCCGAGGATTTTTCGATTCCCATCACGACGGCGGCCGGTATCGCCGCCGGCTATGCTTTGATCTACGCGCTGATCCAGCCCGCGATCGGCGCAGCCGCCGATCTGTTCGGCAAGGCGCGGCTGATGACGATGTGCCTGGCGCTGCTCGGCGTCGCCAGCATCCTCGGCGCGCTCGCCACCTCGTTTCCGCTGCTGTTCGCCTCGCGCATCCTCGCCGGCATCGCCTCGGGCGGCGTGTTTCCGGTCGCGCTCGGGCTGACCAGCGATCTCGTCGCCCCCGACAAGCGCCAGGTCGCGATCGGCCGCACGCTCGCGGGCTCGATGGCCGGCAATCTGCTCGGCGCCACCGCATCGGGCATCATCGGTGATTTCATCGGCTGGCGCGGCGTGCTCGCGATCCTCGGCGCGCTCGGTCTGATCGCCTCCTTCGCGGTCGCCGCCGGCTTTCGCGGCGCCAGCGTGACGCATACGTCGACCACCGATCTCGCCACCTTGCGGAAGGGCTATCGCACCATCTTCAGCAACCCCAACACGCGCTTCTGCTACTCGGCTGTGTTCGTCGAGGGCTGCTGCGTGTTCGGGCTGTTTCCCTTCATCGCCGCGTTCCTGTTCGATCTCGGCGAGACCTCGCTGTCGATCGCCGGCATCGTGATCGCGGGCTTCGCGGTCGGCGGGCTGTTCTACACCTTCACGGTGTCGAACTTCCTGCCCCGGCTCGGCGTCAAGGGCATGATGATCACGGGCGCCAGCCTGGTCGCCCTGCAGCTCGCCGCGCTCGCCTTCGGCCCCGGCTGGAAGCTGCAGATCGGCTGCATGCTGCTGATGGGCTGGGGCTTCTACATGATCCACGGCTGCCTGCAGGTGTT
>JBARNF010000202.1:0-10225 GCA_049802835.1 Bradyrhizobium sp. | reverse complement strand
GCACGCGGGCGGTATCGCCCAGCACGACAACGACGCGGGCGAAGGAGACGTCGAGCTCTTCCGCGACGATCTGTCCCAGTGCGGTGCGAATGCCGGTGCCAAGATCGACATGGCCGTTGAAGGCTGCAACTTCACCCGACGCCGCGATTTTGATGAAAGTCTCGAACTGGCCGTCGGCACCAGCCTCGGGGCGCTCGACGGTCAGCCAGCCGACATGCTGCCTGGCTTCTTTGTCAACGCTGTCCGTCATCAGTCCAGCGCCTCAAGCGTATGGCCGGCCGCGCGCAGGGCGGCGCGGAGAATTTCGACATGGGCGCCACAGCGGCACAGATTGTAGCGCAGCGCCTGCTTGATCTCGTCGAGCGACGGATCAGGCTTGATCGCAAGCAGCGCCTTGGTCGTCATGATCATGCCGTTGAGACAGTAGCCGCATTGGGCGGCCTGCTCGGCGATGAAGGCCTGCTGCACCGCGTCCGGGGTTTCGCGGGATCCCAGGCCTTCCAGCGTCGTGACGCTGCGGCCGATGCAGCCTTCGACCGGAATGATGCAGGAGCGGGCGGCGCGGCCGTCGATCAGCACCGTGCAGGCGCCGCATTCGCCGAGGCCGCAGCCGTATTTGGGACCGTTCAGCGCCAGGTCGTTGCGCAGCACATGGAGCAGGGGCGTGTCCGGCGCGGCGGCGACGTCATGCGTCCGTCCATTTACAGTCAGCCGAATCGTTGCTGGCGTCATGCCCTTTCTGCCGTCCGGTATGGTATCGTTAACGAGGATGAGATGCTGATCGCCCGGAGCGTATCGTTTGTGTACTAACATGCAAGTGCCACGTTTCGTGCTGCAGTGCATGCACGATTTCTCGTCATTGTGCAGGGCAAACTGATCGTTTATCCGGCAATCGTGCTTTTCATTCACGGCGGCGCTTGACAGCCGGGAAGCGCGAGCCCCATCATTCGTATACGAACGAATTGCCGCGCATAGCGGCCAAGGCGATCCCCGTTTTGAGATTGAGCGTCTGCATGGTGACTGAGACGGCGAGCGATGGTGCGGGGGACAAGATCCGCTGCGATGCCTGCCCGGTGATGTGCTACATCAAGCCGGGCGCAGCCGGTGCCTGCGACCGCTATGCCAATCAGGACGGCGTGCTGGTGCGCGTCGATCCGCATATTCTCCTGGAGCGCACGGTGTCGCATGGCGGCAAGCTGGTGCCGTTCCAGGCGAGCGGTGACTGGGACGGTCGGATCGTCCATCAACCTGAGCTGTTCGTCACCGCGATCGGTGCCGGCACCACCTATCCCGACTACAAGCCTGCGCCTTTCATCGTGTCGTCGCAGGTCGAGGGTGTCGACATGGTCACCGTGGTGACCGAAGGCATCTTCAGCTATTGCGGCGTCAAGGTGAAGATCGACACCGACCGCTATCTCGGCCCGGAAGCGGCGACGGTGCGCGTCGACGGCGAGGCGGTCGGTCACGTCACCACCAGCGAATACGGCTCGCAGATGTTGTCGCTCGGCGGCGTGCATCATCTCACCGGCGGCTCCAAGAAGGAGGGGCGCCTCACCTGCGACGCATTGATGGATCTCAGCAACCGCAAGGCGGTCGAGCTCGTCGTGGACGGCGGCGCCAGCGTGATCGTGCAGGCGGGGCAGCCGCCGATCGTCAACGGCGTCAAGGAAGAGCGCATGCGCGTCGGCTGCGGCTCGGCCACGATCGGCATGTTCGCCAAGCAGTGGCAGGGCAAGGTCGACGAGGTCGTCGTGGTCGACGACCATATCACCGGCGTGCTGTCCGAACACCAGGCCGGCAAGCTGCTCGACATTCCCGCGACGGGCATCAAGATGAAGGGGCGGCGCTCGACACCTGGCCGCTACTTCCAGGTTGCGCAGCCGGGAACTGGCTGGGGCGGCACCGACATTTCCGATCCGCTGTCGATCCTCGGGCCGTTCGATCCGAAGACGGCGCGACCTGGAACGACGCTGCTGATGGTGTCGACGACCGGGGAGCATGCCGGCTATTACGTGCTCGACGAGACGCTCAAGCCGATCCAGCGCGAGATGCCGCCGGAGCTGCAATTCTCGGTCGAGCGCATTCAGGAGAATTGCGAGCCGGCGTTGTGCACGGTGCTGTTCATGGCCGGTGCCGGCGGCTCGCTGCGCGCCGGTGTCACCGACAATCCGGTGCGGCTGACGCGCTCGGTGAAGGATGCGCTGACGCGGGTCACGAGCGGCGGCGCGCCGGTTTATGTCTGGCCGGGCGGCGGCATCACCTACATGGTGGACGTGACGCAGATGCCGGCCGGCGCCTTCGGCTACGTGCCGACGCCGGCGCTCGTCGCGCCGATCGAGTTCACGATGAAGCTTTCGGACTATGCGGCGCTCGGCGGCCACATGGACTACGTGCAGCCGCTGGCCTCGCTCAAGGACGTCAGCAAGGACATTCGCCAATTGCCGTGGCCGGGGCAGGGCGCATGAGCCGGCAGCCGCAGATCGTGTTGTTGCCCGACCGGAGGCTGCATCTGCAGGACGGCCCGATCGATCTGATCATCGGCGCCGACGGCGCGGAGGCCAATATTCGTGCAGCCTACCGCGCGGCAGCCGAACGTTTCACGGGACTGCTCGACGAGCTTTGCTCGGAGCTGCCCGGGTTGCGCCGGGCTGCGGATCCGGATCGTTGCACGCTGGGCGGCGTGGTTGCCCAGCGAATGCATCGCGCCGTGGCGCCGTTTGCGGGCGACATGTTCATCACGCCGATGGCGGCGGTGGCCGGTGCCGTCGCCGAGGAGATTCTCGGTGCGATGCTGGATGCGGCGAAATTGACGCGTGCCTATGTCAACAATGGCGGCGACATTGCTCTCCATCTGCAGGATGCAGCGACGTTCGGCGTCGGTCTGATGGACCGGCCCGACAGCGTCGGCGTGATGCGCAGGATGACGCTCCGCGCTGATGATGCGATCCGCGGCGTCGCCACCTCGGGCCGTCACGGCCGCAGCTTCTCGCTCGGGATTGCCGATGCGGTAACCGTGCTCGCGCGCAGCGCGGCGCAGGCGGACGCCGCTGCGACCGTGATCGGCAATGCCGTCGATCTTCCAGCTCACCCAGCCGTGCTTCGCCGTCCTGCATGCGAACTGCAGCCTGACAGCGATCTCGGTCACCGGCTCGTCACATGCGACCTGGGCGAGCTGTGCGATGGCGAGGTCGCCGCCGCGCTTGACGCAGGTGAGCGTCGCGCGCAGTCACTGCTATCCGAAGGTCTGATCGACGGCGCCGTGCTGCAGCTCAGCGGCAGCGTTCGTGTCGTGGGCGCACGGCCCATCGAGGTTGTCCGGTCGCCGCAGTTGCGGGCGGCGGCCGCGTGAGGTTTGATGTATGGCAGGTTGGAACATGAAGGGCAGCCGTCGATGAGCGCCGTCATCAGAAAGATCGTGACCGTGGTCGAGGAAATTCATCAGGAGATGGGCCGGCCCGTCTCGCCGCCGACCCGCCGTGCCGCAGCGATTGCCGTGATCGAGAACCCGTTCGCGGGCCGTTATGTCGAGGACCTGTCGCCGCTGATCGCGATCGGCGAGGAGCTCGGCGAGATGCTGGCCAAGCGCGCGGTGGCTGCGCTCGGCATCGAAGGGCCCGCCGTGCACAGCTATGGCAAGGCGGCCGCGGTCGGCAGCGATGGCGAGCTGGAGCACGCCGCCGCGATCCTGCATCCGAAGATGGGCGCTCCGGTGCGCAAGGTGCTCGGCAAGGGCGCGGCGCTGATCCCGTCGTCGAAGAAGCGCGGCGGGGTCGGCTGCACGCTCGACATTCCGCTCGGGCACAAGGATGCGGCGTTCGTGCGCAGTCATTTCGACGGCATGGAGGTGCAGATCAACGATGCGCCGCGTGCGAACGAGATCATGGTGGCGCTCGCGGTCACCGACAGCGGGCGTCCCTTGCCAAGGGTCGGCGGGCTCACGGTTACCGAGATCAAGGGCGACGACGGTTTGAGATAATTCGAATCAACATTGGAGGCTGAAGGGATGCGACGGAGAACGATGCTTGCGGCAGGCCTGGGCCTTGCCGTCGCTGGATTGATGGGCACGGCGCGTGCCGAGGACGTCATCAAGATCGGCGAGATCAACAGCTACTCGCTGCTGCCCGCCTTCACCGAGCCTTATCGCAAGGGCTGGCAGCTCGCGGTCGAGGAGATCAATGCGGCCGGCGGCATCAACGGCAAGAAGCTCGTCGTCGTCTCCAAGGACGACAGCGGCAAGCCGGCCGATGCGCAGACCGCAGCCAACGAGCTGGTGTCGAGCGAAAACGTCGCGATGCTCACCGGCACCTTCCTGTCGAACATCGGTCTCGCCGTCAGCGACTTCGCCAACCAGAAGAAGGTGTTCTTCCTGGCGGCCGAGCCGCTCACCGACGCCATCACCTGGTCGAAGGGCAACCGCTACACGTTCCGCCTGCGTCCGTCCAACTACATGCAGGCGGCGATGCTGGTGGAGGAAGCTGCCAAGCTGCCGGCCAAGCGCTGGGCGACGATCGCGCCGAACTATGAGTACGGCCAGTCGGCGGTTGCCGTGTTCAAGAAGCTGCTCTCCGAGAAGCGTCCGGACATCCAGTGGGTCGACGAGCAGTGGCCGCCGCAGGGCAAGATCGACGCCGGTCCGGTGGTGCAGGCCGTCGCTGCCGCCAACCCGGAAGCGATCCTCAACGTCACGTTCGGTGCCGACCTCGTCAAGCTGGTCCGCGAAGGCAACACCCGCGGCCTGTTCAAGGACCGCAAGGTCGTCAGCTTCCTGACCGGCGAGCCGGAATATCTCGACCCGCTCAAGGAGGAGACGCCCGAGGGCTGGATCGTCACCGGCTATCCCTGGTACTCGATCAAGACGCCCGAGCATGACGCGTTCCTGAAGGCCTATCAGGCCAAGTACAACGACTATCCGCGCCTCGGCTCGATCGTCGGCTACCAGACCATCAAGTCGGCCGCCGCCATCCTCGCCAAGGCCGGCTCGACCGATCCCGAGAAGCTGATCACGGCCGCCGAGGGAATTGCCGTCCCCTCACCGTTCGGCGAGATCACCTTCCGCAAGATCGACCATCAGTCGACGCTCGGCGCCTACGTCGGCAAGACCGCGCAGAAGGACGGCAAGGGCATCATGGTCGACAGCGTCTATCGCAAGGGTTCGGACTATCTGCCGAGCGATGCCGAGGTCGGCAAGCTCCGGCCCAAGGACTGATGCACGGCATCCTGCCTCTCCTCCTCTCGCGGAGGAGAGCGGGCGGGGTGAGGGAGCACGACGCCTGGTCTACAGGTCCAGGCTGAGACCCCTCACCCCACGATTGCTCGCCGGCTCCCAGGAGCGCAGCCAGGCGAGTTCGAACGCGGCTCATTCGATATCGACGATCTCCCTCACGCGGACCGCCAATGGCCTTCTACTTCGTCCAGTTCCTGACCGGCCTTGCCAGTGCGGCCTCGCTGTTCCTGGTGGCGTCGGGACTGTCGATCATCTTCGGCGTCACCCGCATCGTGAATTTCGCCCATGGCGCGTTCTACATGCTCGGCGCCTATGTCGCGTTCACGCTGACCGAGCGGCTGTCCGGCGCGCTGGGCTTCTGGGGCGGCATCGTCGTCGCCGCGCTCGCGGTGGCCGTGATCGGCGTGCTGGTCGAGATCGTGCTGCTGCGCCGGATCTATCACGCGCCGGAATTGTTCCAGCTGCTCGCGACCTTCGGCTTGACGCTGATGGTCGAGGATCTCGTCGTCCTGATCTGGGGGCCGGACGATCTGCTCGGCCGCCGCGCACCCGGCTTGAAGGGCGCGGTCGATTTCTTCGGCCAGAACATCCCGAGCTACGACCTGTTCCTGATCGCGCTCGGCCCGGTCGTACTCGGCGCACTGTGGCTGCTGTTCCAGCGCACACGCTGGGGCATCCTGGTCCGGGCGGCAACGCAGGACCGCGACATGGTGGCGGCGCTCGGCGTCAATCAGAAGTGGCTGTTCACTTCGGTCTTTGCGCTCGGCGTCTTCCTCGCCGCTCTCGGCGGCGCGCTGCAGATCCCGCGCGATGCTGTCCACCACGCCATGGACCTGCGCATCATCGTCGAAGTGTTCGTCGTGGTCGTGATCGGCGGGCTCGGCAGCATCCTCGGCGCGTTCGTCGCGGCGGTGCTGGTGTCCGAGCTCAACGCTTTCGGCATCCTGATTTTCCCGACCATCTCGCTGATCCTGATTTTCCTGGTCATGGCGATCGTGCTGGTCGTGCGTCCCTGGGGCCTGTTCGGCAAGAAGGAAGCGCCCGCACGACGCACGCCCGGTCTCACCGTCATCCCGTGGCGTCCGCTGTCCTCGGTCGAGCGCTTGGCGTCGTTGGCCGCGCTGGCGTTCGCTGCGATGCTGCCTTTCGTCAGCGGCAACTACGCGCTGAACGTCGGCGCCGAGATCGCGATCTTCGTGATCTTCGCCGCGTCGCTGCATTTCCTGATGGCGGTTGGTGGGCTCGCGTCGTTCGGCCACGCCGCCTATTTCGGGCTCGGCGCCTACGGCGTTGCGTTCCTGGCCAAGATGGCGGGATTGCCGATGATCGCATGCCTGCTGCTCGGTCCCTTGCTCGGCGCCGTCGGCGCAGCCGTGTTCGGCGCCTTCGCGGTGCAGCTCTCGGGCGTATATTTCGCCATGCTGACCTTGGCCTTTGCCCAGATCGTCTGGTCGATCGCGTTCCAATGGGTCGGGGTCACCGGCGGTGACAACGGCATTCTCGGTCTGTGGCCGGAGAAATGGGCGGGCTCGCCGTCGCATTTCTACTGGCTGGCACTCGGAGTCGCTGCGCTGGTCGTTGGCGCTCTGCGGTTCATCACCTTCTCGCCGTTCGGCTACGCGCTGCGTGCGATGCGCGACTCGCCGCTGCGCAGCGAGTCGATCGGCATCAACGGCAAGCGCATCCAGTGGACGGCGTTCATCATCGCCGGCACCACGGCCGGGATCGGCGGCGCGCTGTTCGCCTATCTCAAGGGCAGCGTGTTTCCGGACAACATGGGCATCTCGCTGTCGGTCGATGCGCTGGTCATGGTGCTGCTCGGCGGCGTCGAGACCGTGCCCGGCGCGATCTTCGGCGCCATCGTCTACAAGGCGCTCAACATCTGGCTGGTCAGCAAGACTGATTTGTCCAAGCTCGTGCTCGGCGTCTTCATCGTGCTGATCGTGGTCGTATTCCCGAAGGGCATCGTCGGCGTGGTCGAGAGCGTCATGCACCGGCGGCGCGCGGCCGCACCCAAGGCGGCGGCGATGTCGGCCAAGATGGAGGGCGCCCAATGAGCCTCGGCGTGTCTCTTCTCTCGGTCGAAGGGCTCTCGAAATCCTATGGCGGCATTCACGCCGTGCGCAACGTGTCGTTCATGCTGCAGGCCGGCGAGATTCTGGCGCTGATCGGCCCGAACGGCGCGGGAAAAAGCACCTGCTTCGACATGCTCAACGGCCAGAACGTGCCGGACAGCGGCCGTATCACGGTCATGGGTGAGGACACCACCGGCCGCAAGCCGCGCGAGGTCTGGCGGCTGGGTGTCGGGCGCACCTTCCAGATCACCGCGACCTATCCGACCATGACGGTGCGCGAGAACATCCAGGTCGCGCTGGTGTCGCATCATCGCCGTCTGTACGACTTCTGGACGCCGATGATATCGATCGAGCGTGGCGAGGCCGACCGTTTGCTCGATCTCGTCGGCATGGCCGGCTATGCCGAGCGTCCCTGCGGCGAGCTCGCCTATGGAGACCTCAAGCGGCTGGAGCTGGCGATCGCGCTCGCCAATCATCCCAAGCTCTTGCTGATGGACGAGCCGACCGCGGGCATGGCGCCACGCGAGCGCGTCGAGCTGATGCGGCTGACGGCCCGGATCGCGCGCGAGCAGTCGATTGGTGTCCTCTTCACCGAGCACGACATGGACGTGGTGTTCGAACATGCGGACCGCATTCTCGTGCTCAATCGCGGCAGCCTCATTGCCGAGGGATCGCCGGCCGAGGTGCGGGCCAACCGCGAGGTGCAGGCGATCTATCTCGGCGAAGGCCTGCTCTATGATGCAAGGCATCGCGAGGGAGCTTCGGCATGAAACTGTCCGTCGCCAATCTCAACAGCCATTACGGCCCCGCGCACATCCTGTTCGACATCGGCCTCGAGGTCGGCGAGGGCGAGGTGGTGGCGCTGCTCGGTCGCAACGGCGCCGGCAAGTCGACGACGTTCCGTTCGATCGTCGGCCTCGTCGCGCTGCGCGAGGGCCAGATCCTGTTCGAAGGGCGGGACATCTCGACGGCGCCGACGCATGAGATCGTCCGGTCCGGGCTCGGCTATGTTCCGGAGGAGCGGCGCATCTTCACTGATTTGACGGTCGAGGAAAATCTCGAGGTCGGCCGCCAGAAGCCGCGGCCCAACGCGCCGCAATGGACGCGCGAGAAGCTGTATCAGTTGTTTCCAAATCTCGGCGAGATGAAGAACCGGCCGGGCGGCCGCATGAGCGGCGGCGAGCAGCAGATGCTGACGATCGCCCGCACCCTGATGGGCAATCCATCGCTGGTGCTGCTGGACGAGCCCTCGGAAGGCCTGTCGCCGAAGATCGTCGAGCAGATGGTCGACGCTATCCTGACCATGAAGAAAGAGGGCGTCTCGCTGGTGGTGTCCGAGCAGAACCTGCATTTCGCCAAGCTGATCTCGGACCGCGCCTACATCATCGAGCGCGGCCGCATCTGTTTTTCCGGGACGATGGCCGAGCTCGACGCGCGGCCTGATATCCGCGACGCGCATCTGTCGATCTGAGGCGAGGAACGATATGGCCAAGAGCGCCACGCTGAAGCGATCGACCAAAGCGGCAACCAAGGCCGTACCGAAGCCGCAGGCCAAGGCCTCCGTGAAGGCTGCAGCGAAGCCGGCCCGCACATCCTACGTGCTGGATGACCAGATCGGCTTCATCCTGCGCCAGGTGTGGCAGCGCCACACCATGATCTTCGCCCGTGACATCGGCAGCAACCTGACGCCGACGCAATGGGCGGCGCTGTCGAAGCTGGTCGAGACCGGGCCATGCTCGCAGAACCAGCTGGGACGTTTCACCGCGATGGACGTCGCGACCATCAAGGGCGTGATCGACCGGCTGACCGCGCGTGGTCTCACCGAGACCAGCTCGGACCCGCAGGACGGCCGGCGACTGCTGGTGAGCTTGACCCGCGCCGGCCAGCAACTCGCCGAGAAGACCGCGCCGCTCGCGCTCGCGATCTCGAAGGAGACGCTGGCGCCGCTCGACGCCAAGGAACGCGAGATGTTGCTGGGGTTGTTGAGCAGGCTGAGATAGTCGCCGCGAGCGTAGACCTTGTAGAGTGGGCAAAGACGCATTCGCGCAGCGAAGGCGACGTGCCCACCATCTCATGCAACGAGGAAGACGGTGGGCGCGTCGCACACGACGCTGGCGCGTCGCGTGCGCCTTTGCCCACCCTACAGGATCTTCCCTCGCAATGACGGTCGAGAGAGCGGAGCGAACCTACTTCGCCACGATCTCCGGGATCTTCGTTGCCGGCGGGGTGTTGCGGCTGCGCTGGGTGCGGACGATGCCGTCGATGATGGTCATGCCGATGCCGGGGAGGTCGCCGAGCTGGACGCTGTCGAGCAGCGTGTTGGCCGGCGAATGCTGCGCCTTGTCCATGATGACGAAATCGGCGGAGCGGCCGATCTCGATCAGGCCGCAGTCGAGCTCGCGCATCCGCGCGGTGTTGCCGGTGGCGAAGCAGAACGCGATCTCGGCTGGCACGTCACCGAGCGAGGACAGCAGCGACACCATTCTGAGGATGCCGAGCGGCTGTACGCCGGAGCCGGCCGGCGCATCCGTGCCGAGGATGACGCGGTGGAGATCGTTCATCTCGCGCGCGGTGCGCAAGGTGAACAGCGCCGAGCGCTCATTGCCGTTGTGCACGAGCTCGAGGCCGGCCTTGCAGCCCTCGCAGATGCAGCGGATCTGATCGTCGGGCAGGGCGGTGTGGCCGCCATTGATGTGCCCGATCACGTCGGTGCCGGCCTCCAGCACGACGTCCTTGTCGATCAGGCCGGAGCCGGGGATCGACGGGCCGCCGGTGTGGATCGTGCTCTGGATGCCGTACTTGCGCGCCCAGCCGACCATCTTGCGCGCGGTCGGACCGTCCTTGACGCCGCCTAAGCCCACCTCGCCGAGCAGCTTGACGCCGGCTGCCGCAAGCTCCTTGAAATCCTCCTCGACCATCTCGCATT
>JBARNF010000201.1:0-2716 GCA_049802835.1 Bradyrhizobium sp. | reverse complement strand
AACGCCGCCTTGCGGCCGGCCCAGAACAGGTTGCGCTCGGCCTCGGAGGTCGAGATGCGACAGGTGGTCGAGCCGCAGCCGTTTGCGATTGTCTCGACGCGGCCGATCAGCTCGTCGACCTCGACGCCGGGTCCGTCCAGCTCGATGATCAGCAGCGCCTCGACGTCGAGCGGATAGCCGGCGTGGACGAACGCCTCGGCGGCGTGAATCGCCGGCTTGTCCATCATCTCCATGCCGCCGGGAATGATGCCGGCGCCGATGATGCGGGCGACGCACTCGCCGGCCGCCTCGACCTCGGCGAACCCGACCATCAGGGCCCGCGCCGTCTCCGGCTTCTGCAGGATGCGCACGGTCACTTCCGTCACCACCCCAAGCAGGCCTTCCGAGCCGGTGATCAGGCCCATCAGATCGTAGCCCGCATTCTCGGCGCATTTGCCGCCGATGCGCAGCACCTCGCCCGTCATCAGCACCAGCTCGCAGCCGAGCACGTTGTTGGTGGTCATGCCGTATTTCAGGCAGTGCACGCCGCCGGAATTCTCCGCGACGTTGCCGCCGATCGAGCAGGCGATCTGCGACGACGGATCGGGCGCGTAGTAGAAGCCGGCATGCGCGACGGCCTGGCTGATCGCGAGATTGGTCACGCCGGGCTCGGTGACCACGACGCGGTTGTCGAAGTCGATCTCACGGATGCGCTTGAACTTGCCGAGCCCGAGCAGCACGCCGTCGGCCAGCGGCAGCGCGCCGCCCGACAGCGACGTTCCCGAGCCGCGCGGAACCACCTTGATGCCTTGACCGTGACAGTATTTCAGGACCTCGGAGACCTGCCTGGTGGTCTCCGGCAGCACCACCACCATCGGCGGCTGGCGGTAGGCCATCAGGCCATCGGACTCGTAGGGGATCATCTCGGCGGCGCTGTCGATGACGCCCTCGCCCGGCACGATCGCCCGAAGTGCTGCGACGATCTCGTCGCGGCGCGCCAGCACGGCCTGATCTGCTTCCGGCATCATGATCGTCATCGCGTTCCTCCCGAACTCGATTTGTGTTGGCATATCAATCACAACGCAAACGGTTTGGATAGGCGGTGGATCAGCGCCCCGTTTGCCGCAGGGCAACAAGCGCAGAGGAAGCTTGGACCAAGCTCAGACATTGTGCTGATTTCGCTGTCCGCATCCCCGCTTGTGCGACGCCTGAGGCCATGCCAAAACCCGCGGATAAACTCGTCTCGTAACCCACAGAGCCCGATCCATGAACAAACTGACTTTGAGCGCGCTGATCGTCATTGCCTCGTCGTCGCTGGCATCTGCCGCGCTGGCGCAGGATGCCGCCGCCGGCAAGACGTCCTTCAACAAGTGCTTGCCCTGCCATGCGATCGGCGAAGGCGCGAAGAACAAGGTCGGCCCGGAACTCAACGGCCTCGACGGCCGCAAGTCGGGCAGCGCTCCGGACTACAACTACTCGGAAGCCAACAAGAACTCGGGCATCACCTGGAACGAGGCGGTCTTCAAGGAATACATCAAGGATCCGAAGGCCAAGATCCCCGGCACCAAGATGACCTTCGCCGGCATCAAGAACGAGACCGAGGTCAACAACCTCTGGGCCTATGTCTCGTCGTTCGACAAGGACGGCAAGCAGAAGCAGTAACGGCCGCTCGTCGCCGACGCCACTTGCGCGCGAACTGCAGAGCCCCGGCCACCGCCGGGGCTTTTTCATGGGGAGAGCTCCGGCGCTTCGACCGGGGTGACCGCAGCAACCATCCGCTCGACCTCGCTGGCGACGAGCTCCGGCACGGCGTTCTGCACCATGTGGCCGAGGTCGGGCAGCACGATCAGCCGGGTCTGGGGCATGACTTGCGCGAGTGGGCGAGAATGGATGTCGGTGAAGACCGTCCGATCGGCCTCCCCGGCCACGATCGTGACCGGGACCTTGATCTCCCCATAACGCGGCGCCTGCTCGATCACGGCCTGCTTCAGTGTGACCAGGTCGCGGGCATTGGCCATGAATTCGCGCGGCCGCAGCAGCAGGGCCGTCGCGGTGCGCTCGACGAAATCATCCGGCATCTGCTGCGGCGCGAACACGCCCCGCGCCCCCGGCGTCACCAGGGCAAGCCCGAGCGGCAGCGTGATCGTATGGGCCAGCAGGGAACCGACGACCGGCACCGTCACCGCCGCATTGTATTGCCCGACCCCGCCCCGCCAGGGATAGGCGACCGGCGCCAGCATGACGAGGCCGGCCACCCGACCGGGACAGTCGAGCGCCATGCGCAGGCCGAGCGCGCCGCTCCAGGAATGCACCACCAGGATCACCTTGCCGACGCCGAGCCGGCCCAGAGCCTCGTCCAGCATCCGCGCCTGGACGGAAGGGGTGGAGTCCTCGACGCGGTCCCGCGAGCTCCATCCGTGGCCGGGCCGATCGACCAGCAGCACCCGATGGCGCTGCGCCAGCAGCTCGCCCAACGGCCGGCGCATCGCCTCGAGGTTCGAGCTCGCGCCGTGGACGAGCAGAAGCGGCGGTCCCGCCACGTCGCGCGGCCCGATATCCACAAGATTGATGGTCGCGCCGTCGACACCGATCGCCTGTCCCTGCGCCGGATAGCGCCTTTCGACCACCGCGACGCCTGCCCGCGTGACCAGGCCAAGCAGCGCGAGAGCACTGACGATAGTGATTGATATCATTGATATTTTTCTGCGTGCCACAGTGACAGATACGAAGCCGCTCG
>JBARNF010000200.1:0-2030 GCA_049802835.1 Bradyrhizobium sp. | reverse complement strand
GGCGCCGGACGAAGGCAACCGCGCCGGCCCGACCCTCGCCGGCCTGTTCGGGCGCAAGATCGCGACCCTCCCCGGCTATCGCTTCTCCCCGGCGCTCGCGCAGCTCGACATCGTGTGGACGCCGGCGACGGTCGCCAAGTTGTTCGAGGTCGGCCCCTCGACCTACACGCCCGGCACCAAGATGCCGGAGCAGACCATCGGCGCGGCCGAGGACCGCGCAGCGCTGGTGGAGTTTCTGGAGAAGGCGACCAAGGGGAAGTGAAGCGGCCTGCGGTCAGCCCGACGCCGCGCTGGGCTCGTCCGGTCCGGCGCCGTCGGACCCCGGGATCACCCCGAATTCCCTGGACTTGGTCTTGCCGTCGGCGGTGTCGAAGCCGTCCGCCACCAAGCCGCGCTTGAGCAGCTCGCGGATGGCGGCCGCCCGGCTGGGCATCCGGCGCTCGAAGCGCCAGTTGTCCAGCGCCTCCAGCTCGTCCTGCGTGAGCATGATCTGTAGACGTTCGCCGCGGTTGAGGTCCGCCATGGAGCAATCTCCTGCATGAGGCTCCAACAATAGGAGGAATTTTTACGCCAAATGATGCTTATGCGTCAAGTACTGAAAGGGGCACTTTATCACAAATTTAGCCACTTACTCATTGCGCTACCAAACCAGATAAGGATGAGAAGACTACAGATGATGAGCAGACGAATTATAGTATTTTGCGTGCTGCTCTTTGTCACCTCAAGTATCCATTGTGATCTTGGAACATTCGCATATATTCATCGCTTAACAACATGAAATAATATTGGAGGATGTTCGATGCCCAATTCCATCTACAAAAACGCCATCTCCAATTTGCTCGTGCCGGGCAGTCCCGAAGCCCTGCTGGCGGAAGCCAACCATCGCATCGCCAACAATCTCGCCCGCGTCATCAGCCTCGTGCGCCTGCAAGCGAGCCATCTCGCCAAATCCACCAAGAGCATGAGCAGCCAGGAGGTGAGCGAGCTCTTGGGCGAGCTCGCCAGCCGCATCGAGGCCGTGGGGCGGCTGCACAAGCTCCTGTCGCGGGGCGGCCGCGACGCGAACCTGGAGGTCGGCGATTATCTCGAGGAGGTGTGCCACTCCCTCACCTCCTCGCTCAGCGCCACGCGGCAGATGCGGTTGTCCCACCGTTTCGATGGCGATTGCCTGCTGCCGGCGGACCAGCTCGTCCTGGTCGGCCTGATCGTGACCGAGCTCGTGATGAATGCGGTGAAATACGCGCACCCGACGGCCGTCCCGACGAGAATCAGCGTCGACTGCAAACAGGCGCCCGACGGGACGCTTTTTGTCGAGGTCACGGACGACGGCGTCGGCTTGCCGGAGGCTTTCGATCCGAGCGTCGACGGCGGCCTCGGCTTCCGCGTGATGCGGGCGCTCGCCGAGCAACTGGGCGGGACGCTGTCGTTCCAGAGCGACGGACTGGGTCTCCGCGCCGGCCTCGTGACGTCGGCGGCGCCGGTCAACGGCGCGGCCGGGCATCTTTGTCCGGCTGGAACCGCAGTGGTGCAGTAAGCCGACTGAACTCTCGTCATTCCGGGACGGCGCGAAGCGCCGGGCCCGGAATCCACACACACAGACCGGGGTTATGGGTTCGGGCTCGCCGCTGCGCGGCGCCCCGGAACGACGTTACGTCTCCCCCTTCCCCGTCTCGCGCTCGCGGAAGTAATCCTCGGAGGTGCGCGCCTTGGGGCGCGGCGGGGCGCCGTAGGGATCGAAATTCTCCGCGCTGACGACGGCGACGCGGCAGTCCTCGCACATCTTCAAAACCTCGAGCCGCTGCCCCTGGCCCTTGAACATCCAGTGCTTGCCTTCGAGCTTCGCTATCACCCGCTCGATCGTGCTCTTCACCCCGAACGGCTTGCCGCATTGGATGCAGCAGAACGGCTCCTCCTCCTTGAGCACGCGCGCCGGCGCGACGACGGCGCGGAAGTCGAGCTGGGGCTTCAGCGAGATCACTTTTTCGGGACAGGTGTTCTGGCACAGCCCGCACTGCACGCAGGCGTCCTCG
>JBARNF010000199.1:0-3744 GCA_049802835.1 Bradyrhizobium sp. | reverse complement strand
ACGCGGCCGAGGCCGCCGCAGACGTCGACCACGATGCTGCCGGGCCGGAGCTTCAGCAACTCGGGTTGATTGGGCAGCAGGTCTTCGCTGGCGCGGACCAGCTTGTCCTCGACCTCGGGTGTCTGGCTCCAGCTGTTGTCGTTCTCGCACGCCTTGAGCAGAGGCAGGCGCCAGCGCAGATGGGACCGTCGAAAACGATCGGCCAGATCGGAGCGATGATCGGATGGCCAGCTCGTCGCCGTATTGCCGAGCAGGACTTCGTCGCTCGGCAGGTTGACGATCTGGACGTCCCCGAACGTGTTCTCGATGATCCTCACCGCGTCGAAGACGCGGGCGAAATCGTCCTCGCCGGCGTCGCCGGCCGGCCACAGCGTCCGCACATCCAGCACGAGCCGGAGACCCGAGATGAAAGCGGATCCTGCCCAGGCGAGCATCCGGCCTCGCACCCCATCGTCGCAGATCGATTGATCCGGGGCGACGAGCACATCGACCGGAATGCAGGCTTGGACCATGTCGTCCAGACCCGCAATCGGACCATCCGGTCGCGGCCAGGGCACATCCTCGACGGTCACTGAAGCGCCGAGGTGCAGAAGCGACTGGCGCAACGCGCGATCGGCGACCACATCGCACGTCTGCACCACCGTCTGATGCAGGCGGATCGCGCCGGTTTGCCGCCCCCTGGCCAGCCGATCGAGGCATCTGCGATGGTCCGACAGCCTTGCACAGCGCAACAGGACTTCCGGCGGAAGCGGCTCGGCGCTCAGGCGCTCGGACAGTTGCTCGACCGACTCCAGGCGATCCAGATCGACGACGATCGAGCGGCGCAGCAACAGCTCGCGCAACTGCTGTGCCCTGCGCCGCAGCTGCGCGAGCTGTTGCGCCGACGGCGCCTCGGCCGAGGTGACATGCATGAAGCCGTGGCTGTGCAGGGACTCCAGCATCTTGTCGATCATCACCTGATCGTCGTATTGCGCCCGCAACAGGCCGAGCCTGATCGGCTGCGGCATCAGCGTCGTCACGAAATCCAGCAGGCCGTCGCCGGGCGGCACCACCATCCCCGCATCGAAATGCCCGTGACTCAGCAGATGATGTTCCGGCACTCCGGCGTCCACCACCTCGACGGCCGGATCCAGCATGACGAAAACGTCGTCCGACAGCCTGCCGGGAAGGCTGTCCGGAGCAGGTCTTACGGGCTGCTCAAGCGGTTTCATGGGACTGGCGCACCTGTCCGATGCGCGATTGAGTTGAACGGTCCGCGGAGCCGTCCATCGTCAGCACGTTTCCGGATGCAGGCGCCAGCGCGAGCAGGTCCGGCCCGCTCATCACGACTCCCAATTCCATCAGCGCCCCCAGCAAGTCCTGCACATCGGCGAGCGAGAGACCGCCCATCTGAAGCAGCAGCTCGTCGACCGTCCTCGGAACATCCAACAGACCGAAGGCCCGGGCTCCCCGTTCCGACAGCTCCGCATACTCGTGCGCCAGTTCGGCGGCTGGAACATACACCAGCCAGTAGCGCTGCGAGATATCGAGGTCGTCGGCAGGATCGAAGCCCAGGGGATCCTCGATCCAGGCCGTGAGATCGCGCGACGACGACAGCACGACTGCCGCCGGATTGCGGCAGACGCGCGCCGACCGATCCTCGCTGCGTCCAGCGACGGCCGCATGGCGAGCAGCGTCGAGGGGCCACACCGCCGGCGCGGTTCGGCCGAGCCGGCGTGCCAGTGCGATCGTCGCTTCGTCGATCGCCAGCACGTCCTGGTGGGCGGGCGAGGCAAATTCGGGAAGCCGGGCCAGATAGGCGACGAAGCGCTCCGCGTTGCGCCAGAAGTTCGGACCGTCGTCGGGATAGCCGGCCGACTTCACGAAGTCTTCGGCAACCGCTTCGACCTCGCGACCGCTCTGGTGCAGCAGGCGGCGCGTCAGCGGCACGAGGTCCAGCGCGCCCAGCGCGTTCCTGACGAGTCCGCGCCGGTACATGCCAATATTGGAGTCGGTTGCCGCCGGCGTGCTCGCGTAGTCCGCAACGATGGCTTTCTCTTCCGCGGAGAGACCATCCAGATCGTCGGTCCGGGCGTCGGGTTGCTTGACCCATCTGACGAGAGCATCGTCTCGCAGCACCCGGCGCCATGTGTCCCATACCAGTTCGGCGTTCATCAGGCGGCCTCACTGCACGTCGTCCGGCGGCTCGCCGGCCCGTAGGCGCGATCCCAGGCGTTGCGGGCCCGCTCCAGGTCGGACAGGATCAAATCGGTGGTGCGCTCCGTATCGACCCTCTCACCGCCGCAATACAGCGATTGCGCCTCGTATTCGAGGATGACGGCTCCGGGCCGCGCCCGCGACAGCACATCATCGAGCAGATCCCAGACCTCCTCGGTCACCTGCGTATCGTGAAGATCGTGATACTGACCGCCGATCCATCGCCCGCCCGCCAGGTGGATGGACATGATGCGTTCACGCGGGATCGTTGCCAGGAAGCGTGGCACTGAGTAGCCGCGCGTCCCGTGATTCTGGGCATTCGCATACAGGTTGTGAAGATCGAGATGCAGGTAGGTCCCCGACCGTTCGAGCAGTTCGGCGAGGAAATCTTCCTCGGGCATCTCGCTGCCAGGACACGTCCGATAGTAGGCCGCATTTTCGTGGGCAAGCGGCACGCCATACATGGCCTGAAGGGCGCGCGCCCGCTCCGCGAGCCGTACGATTTCGGCACGAGAGAACTGCAGCGGACTGCTCCAGACATCCGACCAGGACGCATCGCTGTAGAAGCAGTGGTTGGCGACCCAGGAGACGTTGAACTTTCTTGCCAGAGGGACGTGTCGCCGCACCGCAGCCGTGGTCGTCAGGTCCGCGAAGCCGAAATCTCCGCCATAGTTCGAATGTCCGAGCAGCGGAAACTTGCCTGACACATCACGGATCAGATCGATGGCACGGGGAGACATCACCCCCGGGCCATCGAGAGGGCTCATGATCGAGTCGAACAGGATTTCGAGTGCATCGAGCGGCTGGTCCAGGAAGGGAAACCAGCCGATCAGCTCCGGGTTGAATTGGAGTCCCACCCCAAGACGCGGAAAGCTCATTGGTCTCACCTCCAACCAGCCCGACCACGCCGGCTGAGCCGGCGCGCCGGAATTTCTTGCAGGAGGCCTTCTTCAGGAGGCCGAACTCTTCGCGGCAGTCGCCGCACAGTGCGCTGCCGTTGCGGCGCATCGCGCAGCCGTTGCCGCACAACGGGCCGCCGCCGCCTTCGCATTGGCTTGCGCCGCGGTCGCAGCACATCTGGCTGCATTTGCGGCGCATTGCGCTGCCGTTGCCGCACACTTGGCCGCGGCCGCATGCGCGTCCTTCACGGAGAGCTTCTTGACGTCCATGGGGGATCTCCATCTGTGGAATCAAACTGGTGAACAAGGAAATGTCAGACAGCAATCATGAGCAGTGAGCAGAAACGCGAATGACTATAACTTGCTCGCTCTCGTTGTAAAGACCTTAGGTTGTATAACTGAAAACACTTGCCTGTTACGACAGTGAGGCTGGCGGAAATTTAGTTCAACGCCGCCGCCGGGCGCGCGTCGTCTGCATCGCGCGACGCGCGCCCGGTACCGATCATGGTTGCAGGGATGCGCGCCGTCGGGAGGTGAGGAGAATTCGTAACAAGCAGGCCGCACGATCGATGCAGGCCGATCGAATCAATGCGCGCCGCGCATGCCAGCGCCAGACGCCGGCAAAATAGCAAACACGCGTCCCGTCCAA
>JBARNF010000198.1:0-1601 GCA_049802835.1 Bradyrhizobium sp. | reverse complement strand
GGTCGTGGTTGCCGCGCACATGGACGGCATCGAGCGCCATCAGTGCATCCATGGCTTTGCGCGCATCGAGCGGACCGCTCGCCATGTCGCCGAGATTGACGATGTCAGTGACACCCTGTGCGCGGATGTCGGTCAGGACCGCTTCGAGCGCGAGATGATTGCCGTGAACGTCGGCGATCGCGGCAAAGCGCATGCCCTGCTCCTGTCAAGTCGGCGGCGTATGGTTGAGGTCGAGAACGTGCCCCGCGAGATAGAGCGACCCCGTAATGAGAATACGCGGCGGCACTTCATAGGCAAGCCGCGCAATGCCGGCGAGCGCCGAGGCAACGCCATCGGCGATCTCGACGCGCATGCCGAGCGTGCGCGCGGCGGCCGCGAGATCGGTGGGCGCCATCGCCTTGCTCTCGTTCGGAATGGGAACGACGATGATGTGCCGCGTCAGCCCGGCGAAATGGGCGAGGAATGCGGACGCATCCTTGTTGCCCATCATGCCGACGATCACGACAAGCGGTCGCGACACACGTTCTTCGAGATCACCCAGCGCCGCGGCAACGACGCGTCCGCCTTCGGCATTGTGGCCGCCGTCGAGCCAGATCTCCGCACCCTGCGGCCCGAGCGTGGTCAGCGCCCCGCTCGACAGGCGCTGCATGCGCGCCGGCCATTCGGCGCCGACGATGCCTTCCTCGAACGCCTTGGTCGTGAGCTTGAACTGATCGATCGCGCGCAGCGTCGCGATCGCGAGCCCGGCATTGTCGAACTGATGGCGGCCGAACAGTTTTGGCGCCGGCAGATCGAGCAGGCCACGATCATCCTGATAGACTAGCCGGTTGCGCTCGACATTGACGTGCCAGCTCTCGCCCGCCGCAAACAGCGGCGCGCGCTGCCGCCTCGCCTCGCGCTCGATCACGGCCATCGCATCAGGCGCCTGCGCGGCCGAAATCACCGGACAGCCGCGCTTGATGATGGCGGCCTTCTCGGCGGCGATCAAAGCCCTGGTGTCGCCGAGAAATTCCATGTGATCCATGCTGATCGGGGTCAGGACAGAGGCCGCAGGCTGCTCGATGACATTCGTCGAATCGAGCCGCCCGCCGAGGCCGACTTCGAGCAGCACGACGTCCGCAGGATGCTTGGCAAACAGCACGAAGGCCGCGACGGTCTTGACCTCGAAGAAGGTGATCGGCGCGCCGGCATTGACCCGCTCACATTGCAGCAGCGCCGCAATCAGCTCGTCGTCATCGACCAGAGCGCCGCCACCGACCTTGCCCAGCCGATAGCTCTCGTTGATGCGCACTAGCCACGGCGAGGTGAACACGTGCACGCGCAGGCCGGCGGCCTCCAACATCGCGCGCAGATAGGCGACGGTGGAGCCCTTCCCGTTGGTGCCGGCAACGTGGATCACCGGCGGCAGCTTGCGCTCGGGATGATCGAGCTGGGCGAGCAACCGGTGCATGCGCTCGAGCCCAAGCGAAATCCGGCTCGGATGCAGCGCAGAAAGCCGCGCGATCAGCTCGTCGAGCGAGGGCTGCAGTGGGGCGGCAGTATCGTTCACGCTGTCGGAGCGACCGCCGGCGCATCCGCCGCCTCGGCAGCCTTGACCGGTG
>JBARNF010000197.1:0-8576 GCA_049802835.1 Bradyrhizobium sp. | reverse complement strand
TCGTGGACGCGGCACAACCCGCACCGATCAGCATGTCCGGCGCGATCGAGCCGGGCGCAGGGATCAGGTGCAGGTCGCGAGCACCTTTGCGGATCAACGCGCGCACGAGCGACATCGGCTGCGAATTAAATATCCAACCGCCAAGGGCGACTTTGGCTCCGTCCGGGATCTCGGCTACCGCCTCATCGACGGAAACGATCTTGCTCTTTGTCATGGGACTTCAGCTCGCCTGTCGGTCTGATTGGAGGAGATCCGCCGCGTAATCAGGGAAACTTGCGCCGGAGATCGCCACGCCGATCGACATGTTTGCGTAGCAGCTCGATCTCCTGATCTGTGGGCATGGTCGTCACCGGGGGCGCCCCCTCAACGACGATGTCGAAGGCCGTGGAGTCGCGGATCTGCTCGATCGTCACGCCTGGGCTGATCGACTTCACGCGCATGGCCTTGCTGTCAGGCACGAAATCGAAAATCCCCAGCGGCGACAGCACCAATTTGGGACCGCCAGGCGGCAATCCCATGCGCTCGCGGGAGTCACCGCCTTCCATGTGACCGGGTCCGCACAGGAAATCGACCCGCGGCACGAACGCGCTGCGGTCGTGACGCGTCAGGCACACGTAGAACCGCTTGGCCAGACCGCACAGTGCGCTGATGCCGACGGTTCCCGGCCCGCGCACACGCGGCTTACGTTGATCACCGACCACCACCGTATTGATATTGCCGAAACGGTCGACCTGCAGTGCCGACAGGATGGCGAAATCGAAGAAGTGGACCTTCCAATCAATGAAGTCGATCATGACCGGCAGATCCATCCAGGACTCCGCGGACTCGAGGTTCTCGTAGTCGGCCGTCGACAGCAGATGATCGCGCGTCGGATTGACCATTCCGCCGGGACCCGAGATCCACCACAAGCGCGGCGCCTGCAGGCGCCGTGCGAGATTGCAGGCAGCAAGCTGGATGTCGGAATTGGTTCCGATGATGACCTTCTCGCCATCGGCGATATCGCGCGCCAGCAACACCGCCAGCGTCTCTCCGAGGGACGGATTTGCAGCCATTTGTCTGCGACCTATTGGTTGAACCATTGCAAACCTAGCGAGGGTCGGATGCCATGTCAACGGACCCACGGCCGGCGGAGACGAGACCGCGCGGATTCGTGTCGGGCAATTCGGCCGCGAGCGGTGGTCGGTCAGCCACGCATATCCGCATTCCATCCGGAGTGGACGCGTAGGCTGCTCGACAGACGAGGGTCGCGTTTGCGAGGTGAGTGGATTTAGCGCTGGGCGGCCGGGGGAGACCGGCGGCCGCGTGGAGCGGCTTTGGTCGCGGACACACCTTCCGCGGCCTGAATGCGCGACATATAGCTTCGCTGCAGCCGCTTCAGGCAGGATTCCATCTCGGCTACGGCAGCGTCGGCCTCGCCTGCAGCGAAGCGCTCCATGAAGCGACGGCGCGACGGCAACACGAAGCTGTTGTCATACTCGCCGATCCGCTGCACGAAATGAGTGAGCACATCGAGCACCCCGTTCATGACGATGACCATGATCGGATTGTCGGTGAGACGCGCGAGCATTCTGTGGAATTCGATGTGCCTCTCTGCGCGGCCCGCGAAGTCGCCGCGGCGGCGCGCTTCCTGCGCTTCGTCGATATTCCGGTTCAGCATGTCAATGTCTGCGGCCGTTGCGCGCCGGCACGCTTCCCGGACGACGATCGATTCGAGCCAGATGCGGGCCTCGGTCAATTGCGCGGGCTGGATGGTACCGACGTGGTACATGTCCATCAGCCCGGTCGCGATAGCCTCATCGCTGTGCTGGCTGATGAATGCGCCCCCGCGGGCGCCCTTCTGCAGGCGGATCAGACCGGCGTGCTCGAGCGAGCGCAAGGCCTCACGAAGGGTATTGCGAGAGACGCCAAATTGCTCCGACAGCGCCCGCTCCGATGGCAGACGGGTGCCGACCGCAAGCCTGCCGGAGGAAAGCTCCGTTCGGATCTGAGCGGCAATCTCGTCGAACGCGCGGGCCGATCTTATTCGTTGGAACTGCGCTATCGGCGCAGCCTCCGCCTTGGATTTCGCCGGCAATTGTGAAGCACTCATATCCGTCCGGGTGGTTCGAAGCTGCAACGACATATAGGCGAAGCTGACGATTCCCGCCATAGCGCGTTGGCGTTGACCCGGACCTCTTACAAAAGTAGAATGGTAGGACCAAACTTCAGAGAGTGGCCGCCAGAATGCTGAAAGAGCTGCCGTCGGACGAGGATCGCCGGATCCTGCAAGGAGCTGTCCGGGGATTCTTCGAGGACCTGTCGGATAAGGGCGATCAAGTGCCCCCAAGGCTCTGGAAACAACTGGCGGCTCAGGGCTTGACCCAGATCGCAGCCTCTCCCGCCGAAGGCGGCTTGCGCGAGATCGTGCTGGTCCAGGAAGAGGCCGGCCGCGCCGCCTGCCGTGTACCGCTCGCGGATGCAGCCTTGATCAACCTCATGCAGCTTCGAGCCCGCGGCGATGCCCACGCCTTGAGGTCGCTTGTAGATGACCTCCATAGCGGTGACGCGGTAGTTGCCGTGTCTTTCGCAGGCTTCGACCATGAGGGAGCCGCAGGTTGGGCGAAAATGGAAGCAGGCCGCCTGATTGCGGAGTTGGGCTTCGTCGAATCCGCCGACATCGCTACGCATCTGGCCATATTCGTGCCCGGCCCGGCACTGGCCATCATCAACACCAGCGAAGGTGTTGCCGCCGAGCCGACCCCGATGATGGGAAAGGCCGGTTGGTGGCGGGTTCGGATCGATGCAGTTCCGATCGTCCTGGTGCCGTTCACGGATGCCGAGGTCCGGGACCTGCTCACAGTCGCTGCCGTGGCTGAGACCGCGCGGGCGTTCGGCGCAGCCCAGCGCGCATTCGAGCAGGCCGTTGCCTATGCCGGCCAACGTCGACAGTTCGGGCAACCCATCGGGCGCTTCCAGGCCATCCAGCACAAGCTCGCGAACTGCCACATCGCCTTGCGGGCGGTTCAACTCACGATCGCGAATGCCGCCTCTCAATATGACCTGGAAACCGGGCAATGGCGCTGGTTCGCAGCCGCAGCCCTGGCCACGGCTGCCGGTTCTCTTCGCCAAGTGTCGCTCGAGACCCAGCACGCCTTCGGCGCGATTGGCTATAGCGAAGAGCATGAGGCTCCGCGGCACTTCAGGCAGGTCCATGTCAGCATGCTTCGCCATGGCGGCCAACGCCCGGCGGTCGAGCAACTCGCGAGCCATTTTCTCGACCGCGACGGGCAAGTCCGGTTTCCGGAATACGATTTGGGACCGGCCGGCAATGCCTTCCGCCGTGATGTGCGAGCCTGGCTCAACGCGTATTGGTCGGGCGAGCGACGTGCGCGGCACGAGCAGCTCTCCTTTCGCGAACGCGAATATGACCGTGAGTTCGCCAGGGCGCTCGGCACTACCGGCTGGATCGGACTCAATTGGCCGAAGCGGTTCGGCGGACAGGAGCGTGGCGCCTTCGAGCAGCTGGCCTTCATGGAGGAGATGGAGCACGCCGAAGCCCCGCGTGCCGGCGCGCCCGTGCAGGCGGCCATGCTTCAGGTCTACGGCACGCCGGAGCAGCAGCAGCGCTACCTGCCGGAAATACTGCGGGGGGACGCCATCTACGGCATGGGCTACAGCGAACCACAGGCCGGCTCCGACCTGGCGTCGCTGAAGACGCGCGCGGTCCGTGACGGCGAGCACTATGTGATCAACGGACAGAAGATCTGGACCACGACGTATTGGGGCGAGTACATGCTGCTCGCGACCCGGACCGATCCGAACGCGACCCCGCCTCATGCGGGGATCACGATGTTCATCGTTCCGATGACGACGCCCGGCATCACGATCCGCCCGTCAGAGACGATGTATGGCGGCACCTTCGCCAACATCTTCTATGACGACGTGCGGGTACCTGCCGAAAATCGGATCGGTGCCGAGGGCGAAGGCTGGAAGGTCCTGACCGGGGCACTGGCGACCGAACGCGGTTTCATCGGCGGCGGCATCGTCTTGAAGGTCGCCCACATGTTCGAACTGCTGTGCGAGCATATCCGGACCGCCGAGCGCCGCGGCAGCCCGATGTGGCAGGATCCGCTCGTGCGCGCCAGGATCGGCGCGCTCGCGGCGGAAATCGAATCCGGCCGGCGCATGATGGTCTATTGCGCCGAGCAGGTGGACAAGGGCGAGACGCCGCCGGACGAGGCTGCCGTCAGCAAGGTCTATTCCGGCGAGCTGATGGAGCGTTTCGGCGAGACTGCGCTGGACCTGCTGGGGCCGGAGGCGCTGCTCAGCGAACACAGCCCAGGCGCGGTCCTGCGCGGGCGCATTGAACAGATGCTCCGACATTCCCTGATGTGGGTCATCAGCATTGGCACAAATGAAATCCAGCGCAGCCTGATTGCTCAACGCGGGCTCGGACTGCCGCGATAGGCTTTTGAAAGGGAGGTGATATGTGACCACGACAGGCCGTCCGCAGCTTCCGCCGCCGCGCCCGAGAACGCCCGGCGCGCCCTCCCCGCTCCAGGAGTTGCGTGTCGTCGACTTCTCGCACTTCATCGCGGGACCCATGTGCACGCTCTTTCTTGCCGATATGGGCGCCGAGGTGATCAAGATCGAGAACGCGGCGAACGGGGACGATTTTCGCCGTTTCCAACCTCACCTCGGCGGTGAAGGCGTGCCGTTCCTCTGGGTCAATCGCAACAAAAAAGGCGTCGCGCTCGATCTTACGAACGAAGCCGCACAAAAAATCGCAACTGAACTCGTCGCGTCGGCCGACATCCTGGTGGAGAATTTCTCGCGCGGGGTGATGGAGCGGTTCGGCCTCGGCTACGATGCAATGCATAAACTCAACCCTCGCCTGATCTATTGCAGCGTCTCGGCGTATGGCCGCGACGGCGCGATGGCCGATCGTCTGGGCTTCGATCCGGTGATCCAGGCGGAGACCGGCTTCATGTCGATGAACGGTTTCCCGGACCAGCCAGGTGTCCGCACCGGCCCCGCGATCATGGACATCTCAACCGGCATGACGGCCGCGATCGCCGTGCTCGGCGCGTTGACCGCACGCCAGAGCACTGGACTGGGGCAGCGTGTCGAGACAGCGCTGTTCGATATCGCCGCGCTGATGCTCGGCTTTCACGCGATGAATTATCTCGCGACGGGTCGCAATCCGGCTCGCGCCGGCAACCGCAGCGCCGATAGCACGCCGACAGGCACCTTCCAGACGGCAGACGGCCCGCTCTACATCACCTGCGCGAATGACCGAACTTTCCGTCGCCTTGTCACGAACGTGCTGGATCGGCCTGAGTTGGCCGAGGACCCTCGCTTCGTAAACAACCGCGACCGGATGGCGCATCGCGACGAGTTGACCGCCATCATCGAAGGGATTCTTACCGGCGACTCCCGCGAACGATGGGCCGCCAAGATGCAGGCCGCAGGCGTCCCGGCCGGCGTCGTCAGAACGATAGAAGATGCTTTCAGCTCCTTTGAAATGGCCGAGCGTGCGCTCGCGTCATCCATTCCGCATCCGACAGCAGGCGAGATACCAAACATTGGATCCCCATTGCGCTTCAGTGAAACGCCTGTTCTCGACCCGGTCGCCGCCCCGACTCTCGGGCAGCACACGACCGAGGTGCTGGAGCACGTTCTCGGTTATGGGCCCAAACGCATTGCTGAACTGAGAACGGCGGGCGCATTCGGATCGTCAAGCTGACCCGCTCTCGCCGATGCGCCATGACTCCGCTCACAACTCAGCAGCAACACAATTTCCGAGAAAGCGATTGCGGCCGCAGCGTGCTGCGCCCCAGCGCGAACGGAAAATAACTGTCAGATGCGCCGGCCCGTGTCCTTCCAGAACGGTTCCTTGAGCCGACGCTTGAAAATCTTCCCGCTTTCCTCGCGCGGAAGTGCCGCATGGAAATCGATCCGGCGCGGCACCTTGTATTTGGCGATACGTTCCGCTAGATAGGCGCGAACCAGCTCGGTCGTGAGTTCGTAGCCCGGTTCGGGCTCGATTGCGGCAGCCAGCGACTCGCCGAACTCATCGTCGGGAATGCCGAACACGGCACAATCGCGGACTCCAGGACATTGAATAAGAGCCGATTCGATCTCCGCCGGATAGATATTGACGCCGGCCGAAATCACCATGTCCGACCGCCGATCACACAGATACAGCCGGCCGTTCTTGAGATAACCGACGTCGCCGACACTGATCAGGCCGTCGCGCTCGACCGATTTTCGCTTGGCGTCGTCGTTGAGGTAGACGAAGTCCGCCAGCGAGTCCTGGCGAACGTAGATCTCGCCCACCTCACCCGGCGCGACCGGCTTGCCGTCATCGCCGTAAAGCGCGATCCGGGCGCCCGGCGTGAGCCGCCCGACGCTGCCGGGGTGAGCCAGCCAATCGTCCGGCGTGCTCAGCATCACCGCTCCAACCTCCGTTCCGCCATAGGTCTCGTAAATGACCGGCCCCCACCAATCCATCAGCGCCTGCTTGATCTCCGGCGCACAGGGCGCGCCGGTGTGGATCACCCATCGCAGAGAGCTCACATCATATCGGCGGCGGGTTTCCTCCGGCAGACGCATCAGGCGGACGAACATGGTGGGAACCATCACCGCATGCGTGATCCTTTCCCGCTCGATCAGCGCCAGCGTTTCTTCCGGCTCGAATTTGGATTGGAACGCGATGATATCGGCCTGTGCGATGGCCTGACGCAAACAGGCGTTCGGTGACGCATGGTAGAGTGGACCGCCGATCAACACGCGCACGCCGGACACTATGCCGTAGACCGCCCGCATCAGTTCTCCGTACGCCTTGGCCTGCTCAGCCGTCGCTGGCTCGCGCTTCACGCCTTTCGGGTTCCCCGTCGTGCCGGACGTGTAGATCAGCGTAGCGCGGCTGTGCGGCGGGGCACTGCTCCAGGGCTGGAATTCCGCCAGCCAAGCCGGCCAGCATCGGTCCGATCCCACCGGCTTCTCGTCACCTGATGGAACGCCGAACTGCCGAACGAGCCCGGGCGGCGTCGGTACGCTCAGCACCAGAATGCCGCTCAAGGCCTCCTCGAGTTCGCTGCGCACGGCCGCGAGCAGATCGGCATGAGCCACCAGGACTTTGGGCTTCGCGTCCTTGAGGATATAACCGATCTCCTGCGCCCGGCCGTGCCAATTGATCGGTACGCAATAGGCGCCGATCAGCGCGGCGGCCTGAGTCGCCTCGACAAAGACGAAGTCGTTGCGCAGCAGAAGCGCAACAGTGTCCCCCTCGCAGACTCCGCAAGCACGCAGCCCGCTGGCCGCACGTGCGGCATTGGTCAGCACCTCTTCGCGCGCGCGAGCCGCTCCATCAAGAACAATCAGTGGCGAAGTCATCATTCCTCTAACGATGTTCTGCCTAGGGCGTGGGAGCGCTTCTGGAAAACGATCGGCTACTGCGTAGCCAACTTGCAGTCCGGATTGGGCGCCTCCGGCATCAACTCTTCGGCTTTCATACGCCGGACGATCTTGAAATAGTCCCACGGGGCTTTCGATTCTTCCGGCGATTTAACCTGGACCAGAAGCATGTCGCGTATCACGCGGCCATCGGCCCGGATCCTGGCCGAAGGCGTCGTGAGGTCCGAGATCGGCAGCTCGTGCATCTTCTTTGCTACCTCAGGTCCGGATGTCGAGCCCGCCGCCTTGACGGCCTTCAGGTAGTGCGTGATCGAGCTATAGACTCCCGCCTGAAGGGCGGAAGGCGGTCGTCCCATTTTCTCGCTGAACCGCTTCGCAAAGCTGCGGGTGTTGTCGTCCGTATCCCAATAAAATGCTGTCGTCGTATAGATGCCCTTCATGCGGTCCAAGCCGAGGCTGTGCACGTCGGACTCGAACAACATCAGGCTCGCAATGCGCATTCCCTTCTGCAGCAGGCCGAATTCAACGGCGTTCTCGATGAGAAGAACGCCGTCGTGGCCGGCAAAGGACGAGGCAATTGCGTCTGGTCGCGCTTCCTGCGCCGCCAGAAGGAGCGAGGCATAATCCGACGTCCCTATCGCCGCGCGCCGCGTGCCGACCAGTTGTCCACCAGTCTCCTTCACGACGTCGGCGACGGCCCGCTCCATCTGGTGTCCGAAGGAATAGTCGGGCCCGACCACGAACCACTTCTTCACGCCGGACTCGGCTGCGCTCAGAACCGTGGCGCGCGGAAGAACGCTGGTGTCAAACGTCCACACGAAACCTGTCGGCGAGCACGACTTGCCATAGAGATCGAGGGTCCCGGCCCCCGAGATCAGGGCGATCTTTCCCTTTGCATGGGCGAGATTTTGGATTCCGAGAGCGATGGTAGACACGGGTATGTCGGCAATCGCGTCAACATGCTCCTCGTCGAACCACCGTCGGGCGATGGTCAAGCCGACGTCCGGCTTCAGTTGGTGGTCGGCCGAGACGATCTCAATCGGTCGGCCAAGGACGGTGCCGCCGGCGTCGCTGACCGCCAGTTCCGCGGCAACGACCGAGCCGCGACCGACCGTATCGGCGATGACGCCGGACATGTCGGTCAAGACACCGATCTTCAGCGGCTCGCCAAACGCCAA
>JBARNF010000196.1:0-6879 GCA_049802835.1 Bradyrhizobium sp. | reverse complement strand
AGGAAGCCGCGCTGATCGAGACCATCGACAACTTCCAGACCCACGTCGTGCCTGTCATCGCCGACATCGACGCCGGCTTCGGCAATGCCGAGGCGACCTATCTCTTGGCCAAGAAGATGATCGAGGCGGGCGCCTGCGCGCTGCAGATCGAGAACCAGGTCTCCGACGAGAAGCAGTGCGGCCACCAGGACGGCAAGGTCACTGTGCCGCATGAGGTGTTCCTGGCCAAGATCCGCGCCTGCCGCCACGCCTTCCTGGAGCTCGGCGTCGAGGACGGCATCATCGTCACCCGCACCGACTCGCTCGGCGCCGGTCTCACGCAGCAGATCGCGTTCAGCAGCAAGCCCGGCGACCTCGGCGACCAGTACAACAGCTTCCTGGATTGCGAGGAGGTGACGCCTGAGACCGCGCGCAGCGGCGACGTCATCATCAACCGCAACGGCAAGATGGTCAGGCCGAAGCGGCTGCCGTCGAACCTCTACCAGTTCCGTCCCGGCACCGGTGAGGACCGCTGCGTGCTCGACTGCATCACCTCGCTGCAGAACGGCGCCGACCTGCTGTGGATCGAGACCGAGAAGCCGCACATCGCGCAGATCGCCAAGATGGTCGACCGCATCCGCGAGGTGATCCCGAACGCCAAGCTCGCCTACAACAACTCGCCGTCGTTCAACTGGACCCTCAACTTCCGTTGGCAGGTCTATGACGCGATGAAGGAAGCGGGCAAGGACGTCAGCCAGTACAACCGTGCCGAACTGATGAAGGCGGAGTACGACGACACGCCGCTGGCGAAGGAAGCCGACGAGCGCATCCGCACCTTCCAGGCGGACTCGGCCAAGCGCGCCGGCATCTTCCATCACCTGATCACTTTGCCGACCTATCACACCGCCGCGCTCTCGACCGACAACCTCGCCCGCGAATATTTTGGCGAGCAGGGCATGCTGGGCTACGTCAAGAACGTCCAGCGCGCCGAGATCCGCCAGGGCATCGCCTGCGTCAGGCACCAGAACATGGCCGGCTCTGACATCGGCGACGACCACAAGGAGTACTTCGCCGGCGAAGCCGCGCTGAAGGCCGGCGGCGCGCACAACACGATGAACCAGTTCGGCTGAGCCGGGCCTGATCGTTCGTTGAACTGACGAGACCCGTCTGGAGCGGCATCGCTCCAGGCGGGTTTTGCTTGTGACGCGAGCGGCGTCCATGTTCAGTCCCGCAGAATGACGGCGAGCTGGCTGGGCCATTCAACCCCCGTGACAACGCAAAAGGAAGACGCGGGGAGGGGACGCGATCAATCGTCGTCGCGACGCATTTCGCGCCCGAGCTATTCAGTTCGTTCCGCCCTCATCAAACAGAGGGCGCGGGGAATGCCGGGTGAGGGCCTCACCCATGGCCCGCCTGCAGAAGAAGTAGCAGGCGGCAGTCACCACAGGTTCAGCCGCATCATCCGGCATTCCCCGCGCGATGGTCTTCACGCTTATACGCGATCTCCCCGGTGTCCGGCTTGATAGCCACCGTCGCCTTCGGGGATCATCACCCCCAAGACTTGGCGCCAGCTTCGGGGCGCCAGGACCACGCGATTTCACGTCCGCACCAGGCCGTTCGTCCGCGCACATCAGCACGCTGCGACCCACCTGCGGCCACCGCTCCCCGCACCCAACGTCCGTGACGATCGCGAAGCGCCCCTCTCGAGGAGCACGGGATGGCGGCAGTCAATCATGAATTTCGGAAAAAGTGAAGGTGAATATTTTTGCGCTGATGACTGGACAGGGGTGATCGTCTTGAGTGGCCTAATGAAATGAGTTTTTCCGCGCACCCTCACAGCACAGCCTGCTGCAACGCGCAGCGCCGTCGCGCCATGATCCGGTCTCGGCCCCATGTGGTGCCCGCCGGCGACTGAAGCCTGTGCGTGCATCGAACGCGCTACCCCGGCATTGATCGCGAGGAAGGTCGTAGCGGAGCAACGGCGTCAGGTTGTTGACCATGAATTCCAGCCGCTGGAGATCGTCTGATACATCCAATACGACCGACCTCATTGATGCCGGGGGACGAACAGCGACTGTGTCCTGCCCGCAACGTAGTCGGTTTTTGATAGTTGCTCTATTCCCCCCGAGGTTGCGGCTATTGTTCCCCAGATCGGCCCCTGCTACCGCTGGTCAACGACAGTGGGGATGCTGTGGGGGCTCAAATGGACTGTTTGCGTTGGCTTGCCACCGGGCTGGCCATCCTGGGAGGGGCGTGTCTTGGAGGGTGTGCTGCGCCGCTTGCGGTCAACAATGTGACCGACATCAGGTCGAGCACGGGCAGCCGAGGCATCGACGTCTACGAGCCGAAGCGGCGAACCGACGCAAGCGTGCCCGAGTTCGCGGGTGACCAGCTTGTGGAAGTGCGGACTTTTGGGAATGCCGGCCAGGGCGAGGTCGAGATGGCCGGGGCCGCTTGCTCGCTGGAGGCCTCCGGTTTCACTGCAACCATGACGAGCCCCGCTAAAGTGCGCGTGCCGCTCTATCGCGGACAGTCGAGCACGCTTGCCGTGACCTGCCAAAAGCCTGGCTATCAAAAGCGGATGATCACGGTCGCGCCCGTTGATGCGACGCGCCAGGCTCGTCTGGCCAGCGGCGTCAATGGCGGGATCCTTGGTGCTGTCATCGTGGCAGGCATCGATGCCGCCGCCGACAACACGAAGAACGACTGGCGTTATCCCGTGGCGAAGGTCGTGATGGAGGCGGATCCCTCCGGCAGGTAAGGGACGGTTCTTTCGTTATTGGCGGTTACGGCCGTTGCGGTGACGCTGCATGAATCTGGCTGCGCGGGAATCCTGCACGATGCTGTGTGCGTCTCCATCACGATGGATGGATCAGGCTTCCTGCGCTTCGGCACGGTCGCCAGCCGCACCACACGGACAAGACGCTGCCACCCGCACTGTCACCGCAATCCCGCCAACATCAGGGCTGCCGGGCGGGTGGCTTTCCCCTGAGCTGCCGCAGGCAATCGGCGTCAGATCGTCCATGCGATCGGCAGTCGTCATATTTAACGGCCAGCGCTGTGCCGATCAGAGCGGCGATCAACACCAGGCAGGCAACTGAGAGACGATAGTCTGCTTTCACCGACGGGGCTCCCCTGGCCACCTGACCGAGCGATGATATACAAGCTCGCGCGCGGCACAGCGAGGGCCCTAATAGGTTGCGGTGCCTAGTCCAAGGCGCTCGCTTGGAGGCGATCGGTGGCAAGTCAGCAGTTTGGGGACGAAAGCCGTAGCGCGAGCTGGCGCTGGTTCGATCGATTGATGCTGGTCTGCGCGGGAGTTGGCCTAGGTGGATTTTTGTTCTGCCTTTTCCTGGCGGTGGAACTGTCGCCGCCCACACGGCCAACATTTCCTGAGCCGGAGTTGGGTTACACGCACTTTATCAAGGTGTCGCACAGGGATGGCTACGTATACGTCACAGCTCTTGAATACCTAGCTCGGACATACGGGCCCTTTTTAGCGTTGGGCTTTTCAGTCCTGATCGGCACCTGTGGTCGCGCCGTCGAATTGATCTGTGGTCGTGCTGTTGGATCTGGCAAGCGGGCGCCGACGTATCCCGAACAGATCGGTCTCGCCTGCGCGGCCGTCGCATTCTTTGCGTTCATGTATTTGATCTGGCTCGAAGGGCTTTTGCGGTGAATGGGCGTCTGTGGGCGTGGACGGAGCGGGGGAACGAAAGTGGTTGCGGGAAATGAAGCCTAATGGACCCATCTCGACGTTAATTTAGTCCAGTTTTAGGTGAAGCCGATCCGAAACGGCTTTTCGTTGAGTTTTGGCATGACGACGAGCATCACAGCCATTTGTGTATGGTGTTGTATCAATTGCACATCGTTGCCATTGTCGTCGATGCCGTCGAAGATCAGGATGTCTGGGTTGGAAACCTTGATGTCTCGCAATCTAAACGGTGCAGCAGCTCCGGATCCGACTACGGATATTCCTATTTCGACGTCCTCGCCCAAACCGCTCTGAAAGGAACCGATTAGGCCGCGCAGCCGCTCAAGCGCATATCCTGCCGGATTGGTCTTGCGGCGCATGATCGTCATCATCTCTTCTGACGCACGTTGTAAGTCACGCATGCCGACATTCCATCATCTGGTTAAGTTGCCTGTTGTCATCGGCAGTGTTGGCTTTCATCGCCGAATCATCGCAGCAGCCTCCTGTAACCTCATAGCGAGTAAAAGAGGGGCGCAGTGTAGCAAAAGAAAGATTGACACCCATTTTGAGCACCGACCTGCGGCGACCCGGGCGTCCGCCGGCGCTACGTGATTCCCTCGCGTATAAAAGGGTGCTGTACGCTAGCTAGGTCTATCGCTCGGCCCAAGGCTTCACCAAGCGAAGCGAGGCCGGCTTTGTTTATTCGTGGCACGTCTCGGCGTGAGTCGATGACGGTACGCTCGATAGGCCAAATGCGCCGAAGTTGGCCATCGTAAGCACCGATCTCGGGAAGGAAAGTGGAGCTGAACGATGTGCAGCAGATTGGGCCAGGCAACGTTTACGGAGGGCAGTCCCGCATAGCGAGCGACATTGTGCGCACTATTTCATCCGGAAGGCTTCTTGAACGTGAAAGACGCGGCCATTGCGCGTAGCGCGTCGTACGGACGAACGTACGTCACGCCGAACTTCTTGCAAACGTCAGGAATAGGAACTCGCGTTTTAGCATCCGGGGAGGGTTCCTCGTGGGTGACGACCTTTGCGCCGATTATTTTTGCTTTGGCGATTAACCACGGGTCTGCACCTGACAGAAATTTAGCCTGAGCCTCGGGCGTGTACTGGGCTGACGCTACATGCGTTGCTATCGTTGCTAACATCGTCTGGGTTGGCGCGTCGTCGATCTTCAGAAACCAGGGCTCTGCTCGGCGGGCATTGGCCCAAGTTGCCAGTTCGTCCTTTCCCTTCCGAAGTTCGTCGCAAACAGGAACAACGCTCCCCGCATCCGATTTTGCGACGTGATCTATCCAATCCCAAAAGCCTGGACAAATATCGAACGCATAATAACGATTCTTTGCTTCTATGAAAACATTGGCATCAAAAAGGTATTTCATATGGCCGCTCCGGCCTTCTTGTAGTACTTCAGAACCGTTGCTGGTTGGATATTCAACAGAGAGGCCGCATCTCGAAGGAGCGTTTCGCCCGACACTGCTTGACTAACTACTGTGCGCGTAAAACGTGGTCCATTTCGAAGCGGCATGGTGCTGTAGAAGTTGCCTCCCGATGAGTCGTCAGCTTGTCGCTCATCCTCCCACTTCTTTTCTTCGGTGCTGTAGAAGACCGAGTAATCGTCTGCCGAAGTCCTTCCTAGATCCAGCGCTCGTCTTGCAATTACAACACGGCTGACTTTGAATCGACGAGAGAGGTCATCGTAGTTGCTGCTGGCCGATCTTTTGTCGGACCAGTATTGATCAAACTCAGATTTCGGAACGAGCACCTCCGCAGCGATTCGGTTGCAAGCAATCTCTGTCTGCCTGTCGGTGCCATAGTCCTTGTGTCCAATTTGGATATTCGAAACGCCGGTAGACCCCAACCAGATGTGCGCGATTTCATGCGCAAACGTGAAGATCTGTGCGGCTAATGCGTCCTTGCCGTTGATAAAAACAAGGGGAGCAATGGGATTGCTGATAGCGAACCCGCGAAACTGGCGAACGCTCAAGGGCCGGTGCGTATCATTTCCTACGATACCCGTTCTCATAACCCAGATGCCGGCCGCCTCCGCTTTATCTATAAGCAGCCGTACAAAGCCTTCCCAATTTCGGGCCTGATTTGCAGCGTCGGCCAGTTCGAGGGTCGTTCTGATGTCTTGGGCTACGCGTGCGGGCGGATCGGAAGCTTTGAAACGGCCGACGAAGGGCCTTGGCTCGTGTCCTTGCCGGCTGAGATATTCGACAAACCAGGCGTGCTTGAACAACACGTCTCGTATCAGATCGGCCGTGTTCAGATCGAACGGTCTAGCTGGCTGGCCTCCGATTGTGCGCAAATCTGGAAGGGGAACTTGCTCGACGGGCGGATCAGGTAAGAATAAGTAGCCAAACGGGACATGCGTGACCAGAGCAATGCGGGCGGCCTGCTTAAAGGTTGGATGATCTTTTCCTTCCTCCCATTGCAACACCCGATCCGCTTTCTGACCAATTTTCTTAGCGAGCTGTTCGGTTGGCATGTCAGCTCGTTCCCGAGCCCATCGGAGAACCGCGCCGTTTATGAATGCCTTGGACATCGGTGAAATCCTCGCCACGCAATGGTTGCATAGCGCGATATGTTTAGCGAGTTCCTAGTGTACCAAATGACTTTGGGACCCGGCAGAGCAAAATGTAATCTCTTGAGGAGCGAAGTCCTATAAGCCATCGATCTGTTGGTGAGCGCGCTGGGGCTCGAACCCAGGACCCCGTGATTAAAAGTCACGTGCTCTACCGGCTGAGCTACGCGCTCGCTTCCAAGAAGCGGTGTGGCGGCTTGAGCCGTCACTGTCCGGATCGTCGGCAGGATACCATGAGAACGCGCGAGGCGTCGCCGTGGTTCACTGCGGCGCGGGAACGGGGCGGCAAAAACCCCGGCCTTGGGCCGCATGCTGTCGCCCGGGCTGTGTAGGGGGTGGGTCTGTTCCGGTCAATAGGGCGGGCGGGTGAAACCACAGGCAGGGGGCTTGGGCGGATTCCCTGAGCGTGGGGAGGGGCTTGCGGAGCCAGCGGAGAGATCGACGCGCCGATACGATAGGACCGGGCATGGCGGTCTCGCGGTCCCGTAGCCCGCCATGAGCCGCCGCCGGCGCTCGGCAGAGCGATGGCGGAGGCGACATGCGGGGTGTCACGAGCTGTTGCGATGAACCCGGATGTCGCTCCTGCCCGCGCCCTTCGGGCCCAGGCCTCCGC
>JBARNF010000195.1:0-1856 GCA_049802835.1 Bradyrhizobium sp. | reverse complement strand
ATCCGACCTCTCCCCGCAAGCGGGGCGAGGTGCACCGCGCCAGCCTCGTGATCTACGTTCGCAAACTGCCAGGGGTAGGACACCGCGGTGGCGCTGTGTGCCGCGAGCCTCGGCCTCGCAGGCCATTTCAGACCCATTCTAAAATCAGCATGGCTCATTTGATATATTATGCCGTTTTGGAATAGCTGATAGAAGCCGGCCGGCGCTGGCGCCGCTTACCGCGGTCGGTCACATATCCCGTCGAGCCGCCGAAGCAGCAGGGCCGATCGCGCGTGGAGCGCGCGCCCTTGCGGACCTCGGTCAACGAGCCAGAACAGCCCCAAGGAAAGCGGAAACGATGCCCACGACCGGCCGTGTCGACGTCCAGGCCTTTCTCGACGATCACAAGTTCTCATCCTTTCAGTGGCTGATCTTCGCGCTCGGCTTCGTCATCGTGCTGCTCGACGGCTTCGACACCGCGGCGATCGGGTTCATCGCGCCGTCGCTGCTGAAGGAATGGGGGATCGAGAAATCCGCGCTGGGCCCGGTGCTGAGCGCGGCGCTGTTCGGCCTCGCCGGCGGCGCGCTGTTCGCTGGTCCGATCGCGGACCGCCTCGGCCGCAAGCTGGTGCTGGTCGGTTCCGTTCTGATCTTCGGCATCGCCTGTCTGGCGTCGGCCTTCGCGTCGAACCTGATCGAGCTCACCGTGCTCCGCTGCGTCACCGGCATCGGCCTCGGCGCCGCCATGCCCAACGCCGTAACCCTGCTCAGCGAGTACTGCCCGGGCCGGCTGCGCGCCACCATGACCAATTTGATGTTCTGTGGCTTCCCCTTGGGCGCGGCGTGCGGTGGCTTCCTGGCGGCCTGGATGATCCCGCAATGGGGCTGGCGCAGCGTGCTGGTGCTTGGTGGCGTGACGCCGCTGGTGCTGATCGTGCTGCTGATCGCGATCCTGCCGGAATCCGTGCATTACCTGCTGTCGCGCGGCGCCTCGGTCGAGCGCGTGCGCAAGGTGATGCGCCGGATTTCGGCCACGGCCGCCGAGGTCGGCCAGTTCGTGATGCTGGAGCCGGAGCATGCCGAGACCACCCGCCGCGTCAACGCGAGCGGCGTCGGCATGGTGCTGTCGCCGGTGCTGCGGATCGGCTCGCTGATGCTGTGGGTCACCTATTTCATGGGGCTCGTGATCTTCTATTCGCTGATCAACTGGATGCCGGTGCTGTTCAAGGATGTCGGGCTCAACCCGCAGACCGCGACCCTGATCTCGGCGCTGTTCCCGCTCGGCGGCGTCGGTGCGGTGTTGTTCGGCCTGCTGATGGACCGTTTCAATGCCAACCGCATCGTCGCGGTCGGCTATGCGCTGACCGCGGTCGCGATCTTCCTGATCGGCCAGGCGGTCGGCAACATCGGCTTGCTGGTGGTGATCGTGTTCGCCGCCGGCGTGGTCATGAACACGGCGCAATCGTCGCTGCCGGCGCTGGCCGCCGCGTTCTATCCGACCCAGGGCCGCGCCACCGGGGTGGCCTGGATGATGGGCATCGGCCGCTTCGGCGGTATTGCCGGCTCCTTCCTGGTCGCCGAGCTGACCGCGCGCCACCTGACCTTCAGCGAGATTTTCACCGTGATCGCGGTTCCCGGCTTGATCGCGGCGCTCGCCCTTGTGGTAAAGCAGGCGGTGGGACCGGGCCGCGCCAGCGGCAAGGATGTCGGCGCCACCGTGGCGGCGCATTGAGCGGTTCGCTCCGCGCCGCCTTTGAGAGACAGAAGCTTGAGGGAGAGACTGACGTGATCATCGACGTGCACGGCCATTACACGACGGCTCCGAAGGCGCTCGAGGACTGGCGCAACCGGCAGATCGCGGGCATCAAGGATCCCTC
>JBARNF010000194.1:0-10077 GCA_049802835.1 Bradyrhizobium sp. | reverse complement strand
GGAGACGTCGCGCATCATCCCTGCCAGATGGCGCGTCTCGACTGGAGCTCGACCGTCGACTCCGACCCGGCGCAGGCGATCGCGACGCGGCAGGCGCTGTTCTCACGCTTCGCCGACACCGGCACGCTCGTGATCGGCGGCCATTTCGACGCCGGCATCATCCGGCGGGACGGCGCGGCATTCCGCTTCGAGGCGATAGGGGCAGCGGCGGCGCATAGCCCGCACGGTTGAATTTCGCCTCGCCATGCTCCATGACAGGGCCCTGGAATACCAAGGAGTCAGGGAGAGAAACCAATGAAGCTTGTTCGCTATGGCGAAAAGGGCGCGGAAAAGCCGGGCCTGATCGATCCATCCGGCCAGTTGCGCGACCTGTCGGCCCATGTGAGGGACCTCGACGGAGCGGCCTATGCGCCGGACTCGCTGAAGAAGCTCGCCGCGCTCGATCCGGCCTCCCTGCCCGCCGTCTCCGGCAAGCCGCGGCTTGGCGCGCCCGTGACCGGCATCTCCAAGTTCGTAGCCATCGGCCTCAACTATTCCGACCATGCCAAGGAGACCGGCAACCCGATCCCGTCGGAGCCGATCTTCTTCCTGAAGGCCAATACTGCGCTGTGCGGCCCGTACGATCAGGTCGAGAAGCCACGCGGCTCGACCAAGCTCGACTGGGAGGTCGAGATCGCCGCCATCATCGGCACCCGCGCCAAATACGTCTCCGAGGCCGAGGCGCTGAACCATATCGCCGGCTACACGATCTGCAACGACGTCTCCGAGCGCAATTTCCAGATCGAGCGCCTGGGCCAGTGGACCAAGGGCAAGTCGCACGACACGTTCGGCCCGGTCGGCCCGTGGCTCGTCACCAAGGACGAGATTCCGGACGTGCAGAACCTGTCGATGTGGCTCGACGTCAACGGCCAGCGCCGCCAGACCGGCACCACCGCCACGATGATCTTCACCATGGCCAAGTGCATCTCCTATGTCTCGCAGTTCATGACCCTGCTGCCGGGCGACATCGTCACCACCGGCACGCCTCCCGGCGTCGGCATGGGCATGAAGCCGCCGACCTTCCTCAATGTCGGCGACGTCATCACGCTCGGCATCCAGGGCCTCGGCGAGCAGCGCCAGGAAATCGTCGAGGCCTGAAGTAGCTTCCCCCGTCATTGCGAGCGAAGCGAAGCAATCCAGGACCGTTACCGCGGAAAAAGTCCGGATTGCTTCGTCGCTGACGCTCCTCGCAATGACGCCAGTCTATTTGCGTCGGCCAGGATTCAACGATGAAACTCACCTTCTCGCCCGCCTCACCGTTCGCCCGCAAGGTGCGCATCGCCGCGATCGAGCTCGGCCTGATCGACAAGATCGAATTCGTGCCCGCCGCAGTGATACCGGGCCAGGCCAATGAGGAGTATTCGAAGATCACGCCGCTGAAGAAGCTGCCGGTGCTGATCCTCGACAATGGCGACGTGATCCTGGATTCCTATGTCATCGTCGAATATCTCGACGAGCTCGCCGGCGGCAACAAGCTGATCCCGGCATCGGGCCCTTCTCGCTGGAAGGTCAAGAGCGAGCATTCGATGCTGCAGGGCATGCTCGATTCCATGCTGCTCTGCCGCTATGAGGCGATGGTGCGCCCGGAGGCCATGCGCTGGCAGGCATGGTCCGACGACCACTGGAACAGGGCCTGGATGGGCATGGCTCGCTTCAATCAGCAAAGCGACCTGATGACGCGGCCGTTCGACATCGCGGCGATCGGCCTTGTCTGCGTGCTCGGCTATGCCGATTTCCGCTTTGCCGATTGCGGCTGGCGCAAGGCATTTCCGGCGCTCGACGCGTTCCACCAGAAGATGATGGAGCGGGAGTCGGTGAAGATCTCAGTGCCGCCTGCGGCGTGATCGTTCAATAGGAATTGCCGTGCCGCTGAAATTCTCGGTCGGAGATCTCACGATCCAGCGCGTCGTCGAGCAGGAAACCACCTTCCTGCCCGCGCGCGATGTGTTTCCGGAGCTCACGGCGGAGATGCTCGCCGCGACGCGCAGCGAGCTGGTGGCAGCCAACGCGCTCGATGCGCAGGACACACTGATCCTGTGCTTCCAGTCCTACGTCGTCAGGACGCCTGACCACACCATCCTGATCGACAGCTGCATCGGCAACGACAAGCCGCGCGCGCGGCCGATCTGGAACATGAAGACCGACGACACCTACATGCAGGCGCTGGCGGCCGCAGGCGCGTCAGTCGATGACATCGACGTCGTAATGTGCACGCATTTGCACACCGATCATGTCGGCTGGAACACCCGGCTCGACAATGGCCGCTGGGTGCCGACCTTCCCCAACGCGCGCTACGTGTTCGCCCAGCGCGAGTATGATTACTGGGTGGCGCAGAACGCCAAGGCCGAGGTGCCCGCCTTCGCCGACAGCGTGCTGCCGGTCGTCGAGGCCGGGCGAGCCGACATCGTGAACGACGAGTTTTCGGTCGGCGATCATGTCCGCCTGGTGCCGACGCCGGGTCACACGCCGGGCCATGTCGCGGTGGCCGTGGGCAAAGGCAGCGACGACGCGGTGTTCTCCGGCGACCTGATGCACTCGCCGCTACAACTTGGCTATCCCGAGCTGTCGCCGAAATTCGATGTCGATCCCGCGCAGGCCGCGGCGACGCGGCGCAACTTCCTCGATCGCTATTGCGACACGGCGACGCTGTGCTGCACGGCCCATTTCCCGTCGCCCTCGGTCGGCCGCATCAGGCGCAAGGGCAATGGTTTCACTTGCGAGTCCGTGTAGCGTCCGTGTAGCGTCCGTCGGGCCTCAGTCGACGATGAACAGTTTGGCGCCTTTCGGCGTGCAGGACCGGTGCGCGGCGTCGCCGAGATCGGAGACCTGATAGCTCATGCCGGCCGACAAAGTGAACCTGCGGCCGTCCTTGAGCTCGCTCTCGAGCTCGCCTTCCAGCACCAGCAGGATGTGGCCGCGATCGCACCAATGATCGGCGAGATAGCCCGGCGTGTACTCGACCTGCCGCACCCGGATGTCGCCGATCATCAGCGTCCGCCAATAGGCCATGCCCTGCTCCCCCGGATGCTCGGTCACGGGGACGACCGACCAGTCGGTGACGGTGAAAGCAAGCGTGGGAATCTTCATCGCAGGCTCTTTGTCCTAAAGGGAGAAGCTGGGTCTCAATCGAACAGGCTGGGCGTATGGTTCACGGCTGCGCCCTCGATCGCCAGCATCTTCAGCTTGGTGTCGACGCCGCCATTGGCTGAGAAGCCGCCCGGCTTGTTGCCGGCGGCAAGTACGCGATGGCAGGGCACCACGACGGGACACGGGTTGCGCCCGAGCGCCTGACCGACCTCACGCGACAGCTCGACGCCGCCGAGTTGCCTGGCGATATCGCCGTAGGTCAAGGTGCTGCCCGGCGGGATCCGGCGCGCGATCTCATAGACGCCGCGCTGGAACGCGCTGACGCCGTCGAGATCGAGGGCGACGTCGGCGAGATCATCCGCCTCTCCGGCAAGCAGCGCCTTGATGCGCATCATGACGCGCTGCACATACGCCGGCGGCTCGGCCTCGGCGATATCAGCGTAACGCTGCTGCATGCGGATGCGGGTCTGCGCGACACCCCCCATCGGCAGCTGCACCGCATTGATGCCGCGCGGTCCCCAGGCGATCGCACAAGCGCCGATCGCGGTCTCGAAAAGTGCGAAACTGTGGTCTGACATGGCAGGCTCCATCGTCGATCCGCCCCGTATCATCTGCCGGCCAAAATAGGCTTGGAGAATGTTGCGATCCACCCGGATTCTGCCAATGCCGACCGGCGCGGCCGGGCAGGCGCGGCCATGAACCAACGAGGCAAGGACCCCGGATGACGCCTTCCACCTCGCGCCTCGCAGCGCTGGTCCTGCTCACCGCTGCGGCCGGCCTCTCTGGCGCCCACGCCGCACCGGACGAGAAGGTCAAGGCCGCCGCCGAGCAGGCCAGACCGGCCGTGATCGATAGCCTGCGCGAGATGGTGCTGATCGAATCCGGATCGAGCGATGTCGAAGGCCTGAAGAAGATGGCCGATTTCGCGGAAGCTCGGCTGAAGGCGCTCGGCGCCACGACGGAGCGGCGCAAGACCACGCGCGGTGTCGGCGTCGACATGGTGATCGGAATCTTCGAGGGCACCGGCCGCCGCAAGCTGATGCTGATCGCCCACATGGACACGGTGTATCAGCCGGGCATTCTCAAGACCGAGCCGTATCATGTCGAAGGCGACCTGATCTACGGACCGGGCATCGCCGACGACAAGGGCGGCATCGCCGTGATCCTGCACAGCCTGCAGATCCTGAAGGACATGGGCTGGCGGGACTATGCCAAGCTGACGGTGGCGTTCAATCCGGATGAGGAGGTCGGATCCATCGGCTCGGGAGAATTCATCGCCGAACTCGCCGACCAGCATGATGTCGTGCTGTCCTGCGAGCCGACGGCGGCCAAGCCGGCGGCACCGGTCGACAGCCTGTTGCTGGGCGCGAGCGGGACTGCGACCGCCACGATGCAGGTGACCGGCCGCGCCTCGCATGCCGGCGCAGCACCCGATCTCGGCCGCAACGCGCTGATCGAGCTTTCGCATCAATTATTGCAGACCAGGGATGTCGCCAAATCAATTCCGGGCACCCAGTTGAACTGGACCACGGCCACGGCCGTGCACCGTGCGCAACCAGATCCCCGAGAAGGCGAGCGCCGGCGGCGATATCCGGGTCACCGTCGCCGACGGCGTCGAGAAGCTGCAGGCAGCACTCGACGAGACGATCAAGACCCATCTCGTGCCCGACACCGAGGTGAAGGTGACGATCGAGAAGGGCCGGCCGCCCTTCGTCGCCTCGGAGCGCGGACGGGCGCTGGGCAAGGACGCGCAGACGATCTACGCCGAGCTGGAGCGGCCGCTCGCGCTCGTGGACATGACCGGCGGCGCCACCGACGCCGGCTTCGCCAATCGCGGCGGCAAGGCCGTCGTGGTCGAAAGTTTCGGCATCGCCGGCTTCAACTATCATGCCCACAATGAGTATATCGACAGCACGACGATCGTGCCGCGGCTCTATCTGATGACGCGCATGCTGATCGAGCAGGGCAAGAAGCCCTGAGTCGGCTGACTCGGCCGGCGGAGCCACCGGCCAAGCGCGCGGCGCGGCAGACGTCGCGTTCTCGGCGGGCGGACGCGAGCGCATGTCACGCCGGTCCAATCGCATTTGTGTCCCCGCGACCGTTGCAACCGATCGTCACCGGCTGGTGTCAGACGACAACTCGAGGTTGGCCATTGTCCTCTCCGCATTTGGATCCGCATAGTGAGGCGAACGATCGTTTTGCATGTGGGTACGATTTGGGGGGACCTAGCGAATGAGCGCATCGGTGATGGACGAGCAGCCCCGCGCGGGGTTCTGGCGACGCCTGGTGTCGAGCGCGATCGACGTCGTGATCGTCGGCGCGCCGTTCCAGATCATCGTCGCCGTTCTGTTCGCCATGACGGCCGGCTCCATCCAGATGACGAGCAACGGCTTCGTCGTTCAGTCCTGCGAGCGGCGGACGACCGTGCCTGCCGGGCTCGCTCCGGCACCTCCGCCGAAATCGAATTTTGCCAATGAGTGCCGCTTCTCGTTGTTCGGAATTCCGACCGGACGACGGCTGATCGTCGGCCGTGCCGAGCGCGACGGCAACGGGACGCGCAGCGTGTTCAGAAGCTATATGCTGAACGCCGCCGGCGAGCCGATCCAAGGCACGTCGATCGACGGCTATGTCTTCCTCGTACTCGTTGCCTATGTCCTGGCGCTGACCGCACTGTCGGGGCAGACATTGGGCGCAAGGGCGATGCGGATCCGCGTCGTCGATATCGCGCATTCCGGGTCCGTGCGCGTGCCGCTTCGCAGGATTCTGATCCGCTATGCCGCAATGCTGATCGGATTTGTCCCTGCGGTGGTGGTGTTGCTCGTCGATGCCCACTCTGCCGGAGGCGATCTCGAGACAGCCCATGACGTCATCGCCGGAAAGGAGATCGGTGTCGCGATCCTGGTTGCGCTGGCCTGGGAGATCGTGCTCATCGGGCAGATCGCATTGAAGCGCGACCCGGTTTATGACCGGCTCGCCGGCACGGCCGTGATCAGATTGCCGGCGTCGCAGCAGATGCCCGCGGCGGAACGGCCGCTGCCGTCTTAGCGCAGGCCGGAGGTTGTTGTCGGGACGCGGTGTTTCCGCGGCTGATTGTGGTTGAAGATCGCCGCGCGCCGTCCCACGATGGCGCGATCGAACGCCCGGCGCAAAGACCGGGTGCGGCTGCCCGCGGGATCGCGTGTCGTATGGATGCGACGCATGCTGCCGCGCAGCAACGCCAACGGTGCGGAGGACACCATGAAGCTGACACCGGAGCAGATCGCATTCTTCGACCGCGAGGGCTGGCTGTTCCTGCCGGAGCTCTTCAGCCCGGAGGAGACCCCCTTTCTCGCGCGCGAGGCCGAGGCGATCTATGCCGCCGACAGGCCCGAGGTCTGGCGTGAGAAGAGCGGCGCGCCGCGCACGGCCTTTGCCGCGCATCTCTACAACGATGGCTTCCGCGTGCTGGCCGCGCATCCGCGCATGATCGAGCCGATCGAGCAGATCTTCGGCGAGAAGGTCTACATGCATCAGTTCAAGATCAACGCCAAATCGGCCTTCACCGGCGACGTCTGGCAATGGCATCAGGACTACGGCACCTGGAAGCGCGACGACGGCATGCCCGAGCCGCGCGCGATGAACGTCGCGATCTTCCTCGACGAGGTGATGCCGATCAACGGCCCCTTGATGCTGGTGCCACGGAGCCAGCACGCCGGCGATCTCGAGGCCTCGCACGATCTGCAGACGACCTCCTACCCGCTGTGGACGCTCGACGAGACGACGGTGACGCGGCTGGTCGCCGAAGGTGGCATCGTCGCGCCGACCGGCAAGCCCGGCGGCATGCTGATGTTCCACGGCAACCTCGTGCACGGCTCAGCCGGCAACATCACGCCCTACCCGCGCAAGATCGTCTACCTCACGCTCAACGCCGTCTCGAACCACATCCGCACCCCGACGCGGCCCGACTACATCGCCCATCGCGACTTCACGCCGATCGAGACGCTTCCCGATGATGCGCTGCTGCAGCTCGCGCGAGCGCATCGCGAGGCGGCGGAGTGACACTTGCTCCGTCATTCCGGGGCATCGCGTAGCGATGAGCCCGGAATCCATAAACACCATCGTGAGTATGGATTCCGGGCTCGTGCTACGCACGCCCCGGAACGACGACAACCGACAAGGTTACCGATGAATCTCTACTCCCTCCTCCAGGCTCGCCACGCCGCCGGCAAGCCGGTGCGGGTCGCGCTGATCGGCGCCGGCAAGTTCGGCTCGATGTTCCTGGCGCAGGTGCCGCATGTGCCGGGGCTTGAGGTTCCGGTCATCATCGACCTCGATCCGGAACGCGCCAGAGAGGCCTGCCGCACCGTCGGATGGAACACCGAGCTGGTCACGCGGACGACGTTCAGTGCCGATGCCGAGACGGCGCTCGGCGACGGCATCGAGGTCGTGGTGGAAGCAACCGGCAGCCCCGCCGCCGGCATTCGCCACGCCCGCGCAGCCATCAAAGCCGGCAAGCACATCGTCATGGTCAATGTCGAAGCCGACGTGCTGGCGGGTCCGCTGCTGGCCGAGGAGGCGCGCAAGGCCGGTGTGGTCTATTCGCTCGCCTATGGCGATCAGCCGGCGCTGACGGCAGAGCTGGTCGACTGGGCGCGTGCGACGGGCTTCCATGTGGTGGCGGCCGGCAAGGGTACGAAATATCTGCCGGCCTATCATGACGTCACGCCCGACGGCGTCTGGCAGCATTACGGGCTGACGGCGGCTGAGGCGCAGTCCGCCGGCATGAACCCGCAGATGTTCAATTCCTTCCTTGATGGAACGAAGTCCGCGATCGAGATGGCCGCGATCGCCAATGCGACCGGGCTCGACGTCCCCCCGGACGGCCTGCTGTTTCCGCCGTGCGGGGTCGACGACCTGCCGCATGTGCTGCGGCCGCGCGAGCATGGCGGCGTGCTGGAGCGATCGGGCCAGGTCGAGGTGGTTTCATCGCTCGAGCGCGACGGGCGGCCGGTGTTTCGCGACCTGCGCTGGGGCGTCTACGTCATGCTGGAAGCGCCGAACGACTACGCCGCAGACTGCTTCCGGCAATATGGCCTGAAGACCGACGCCAGCGGTCGTTATGCCGCGATGTACAAGCCCTACCACCTGATCGGGCTCGAGCTGAATGTCTCGGTGCTCTCAGCGGCGCTGCGCCGCGAGCCGACCGGACAGCCGCGCGGCTTCCGCGGCGACGTCGTCGCCGTGGCGAAGAAGGATCTGCGTGCCGGCGATGTGCTCGACGGCGAAGGCGGCTATACGGTGTGGGGCAAGCTGCTGCCGGCGGCGGCGAGCCTGACGCTTGGCGCGCTGCCGATCGGGTTGGCGCATCGCGTGACTCTCACCAGCGACATCGCACATGGTGCAGTGGTGCGCTGGAGCGACGTTGCGATCGACATATCGGATGAGACGGTCAAGTTTCGCAAGCAGATGGAAGCGGCATTTGCGCGCTGACCACCACCAGCTCATTCCGGTCGGCACATGACGCAAAAAAGCCCCGACCAACGGTCGGGGCTCCTACGTCACGGCGACGCCATTTCGGATCTCAGTTGTCGTCCTCGCCGAACGCAGCGGCGAGCTTGTCGTAGTATTTGACGACGAGGTCGATATTGCCCCTGTTCTCGACTTCCGGCGGCTTGGCTTTCAGCGCGGCGTTGAGATCATTGAGAACCTGCTTCTTGTCGTCGGGCTTCATCTTGCTGTCGGCCTGGACCTGCTCGATCTGCTGCTTGATGACGGCCTCGGACCCGACGTACTTCTTGGTCTTCGAATCGATCCCGCTCATCACCAGGCTGATATTGTCGACCACGACGTTGAAGTCGTCATAGCTGGCGAAGCCGTATTTCTTGGCAACGCCGTCGAGCTGCGTGACGACCTTCTGATCCGGTGGTGCATTCTCCGGCAGCTTGTCCGTAATCGCGTCCATGTCCTTCTGCGACGCGAGCACGTTCTCGATCTGCTTGTCGGTGAGCGCAACCTGCTTCAGCTGCGGCGGCTGGCTGATGGTCGGCCCAGCCGGCTGGGCCGGCGAATCCTTGGCGGCCTGCGCAAATGCCGGATGTGCTGCAACGGTCATCATCGCGGCACCGATACTGGCGATGGTCAACGCGGCAAGGGTGGACTGGACGAACATGCGCATGAGAATCTCCTGTGGAACGTTGGCGATGGCGACAGACAGCGCAGCATTGCGTACGTTGTTGGGAATGAACCGTGCCTGAACCTTGTTTTGCGAGGCCCATCACACGGTCGTGCTGCCGCGTCGCCGGCAAAAACAAGGCAGCCGCCGGAACAAACGACAACGCCGCGCTGAGGTTTCAGCGCGGCGTTGTCGTTTTGGGATGTGAAGAGGGGATGTCCTTTGCAGGCCTGGCAGCGACCTACTCTCCCAGGGCTTGAGCCATAGTACCATTGGCGCTGAGGAGTTTAACGGCCGAGTTCGGGATGGGATCGGGTTCAGGCTCCTCGCTAAGACCACCAGGCCGGCGAAGGACATCGAGTTAAGAAGCAAGCCGAAGATCTCGTGCGAGATCTTCGTGAAGGTCGTTTCGTCATCATCTGCAGTGATGGACACTGAAAATGAGAGCAATCAAGCCAATCGAACGATTAGTACCGGTAAGCTACATGCATTGCTGCACTTCCACACCCGGCCTATCAACGTGGTCGTCTTCCACGGTTCTCAAGGGAATGCTCGTTTTGAGGTGGGTTTCCCGCTTAGATGCCTTCAGCGGTTATCCCGTCCGTACATAGCTATGCTGCACTGCCGCTGGCGCGACAACAGCTCCACCAGAGGTACGTTCACCCCGGTCCTCTCGTACTAGGGGCAAATCCTCTCAACATTCCAACACCCACGGCAGATAGGGACCGAACTGTCTCACGACGTTCTGAACCCAGCTCACGTACCACTTTAATCGGCGAACAGCCGAACCCTTGGGACCT
>JBARNF010000193.1:0-3763 GCA_049802835.1 Bradyrhizobium sp. | reverse complement strand
GAGAACGCGCAGTCCACGATCGGCGAGGCCAATGGCCGTGGCGCATGCCAGCGAGGTCTTACCGACTCCGCCCTTTCCGGTAAAAAACAGATACGGGGTGGGGGCGATCAGCGCGCGAAACGGGGGCATCATTGGCTGTCCTGCAGAGGGGAGCGGTCATGCGATGGCTTGCCGGGTGAATGGATCACGACCTCTATTGGCCATCCGTCATCTCACGTTCTGAAAGCTGCATCGCGTTGCGATGGGATGCCCTCCGGAGCTTGTTAGCAACGTCGGCCGGGACTTCGTTGAGATGGATCAACGGCTGGAGCAGCCGATGTTCTCGCCGCGCTCGAAACATTGGCGATCATAAACGGACCTCCCCTTTCTGACGTAGTCGCAATCCTATCGACGACGCTCACGCATTCATCCGCCGGTGCGTTCATCCGCTCGTGCTGGAACCTCGGCCGTCATCGATCGTTTTGCGCTTAGGAGCGAATCATGGCGACTGATCCATTTGAACCTTTACTGAAGCGCTTGCGGCTCTCGTCCGACATTTCAACAGAGGTTGAGCAGGCCATTCGGCGACTTCCGATCACCACCAGGCGGATGGAAGGCGGGCGAACAATCGTCGCAACCGGCGACAGACCTTCCGTGTGCTGTCTCATCATCGACGGCTTTGTCCAACGGTCGAAGATCGTCGGAGAGGGCCGCCGCCAGATTCTGTCATTTCACCAGCCCGGTGACGTCCCCGACTTGCAGAGCCTCTACCTTCACGTGCTGGACCATGAGGTCATGACGCTGAGTCAGTGCGCCCTGGGGTTCATTCCCCACGACCCGTTGCGTGCACTGATAAGGAACAATCCGCACGTGGCTGAGGCACTCTGGCGGGATACCCTGATCGACGCCGCGCTATTTCGGGAATGGATCTGCAACGTCGGGCAACGCGATGCCGCCAGCCGGCTGGCGCACCTGATCGTTGAGGTCTACGCTAGGCTCGCCGCGATCGAGCGAGTCAACAACATGTCGTTCAAGTTCCCCGCGACGCAAATCGTCCTCGCCGAAGCAATAGGAACAAGTACCGTTCACCTGAATAGAGTCCTTCAAGAACTTCGCACGAAAGGACTGTTGGAGGTTGAGCGTGGAGAGATCACGATCTTCGACCTGGAGGGACTGCGTCAAGTCGCCGACTTCGACCCCCTTTATCTTCATCTGGACCCGGCTCTGTGATGCGCTACTTCTTCGACATTCGGGACAATTTCTACGCCGCCGATGACGAGGACGGCGTAGAGTATTCAGACTCGGCCGCCGCGCGCCGGGAGGCGCTCAAGGTCGCAACCTCCATTGCCGAAGACCTCTTCATCGCGAACGGCTCGGAAATTTCAGTTACGGTCAGGGACAAGGACGGACCTTTGTTCGAGCTGATCGTCAATCTGCAAACGAAAGAGCTGCGGTAGCGCTGTTGCGGCCTGAGACGAGGTGTCCGTTTGGGCTGATGAATGCCTGACAAGGCTGCGACGCATCTACGATTCTGTCTTGGTGCCCATGCGCTCGACCAGATAGTCGACGAACACCCGGACGCGGGCAGGCATGTTGGCTCCGCCGACGAAGACCGCGTGAAAGACTTCCCTGTCGCCGGGATTGAACGATTCGAGCAGGGGGACCAGTCGCCCCTCGGTGATCGAGTCCCCGAGGCTGAAATTGCCAACGCGGGCGATGCCGACGCCATCGAGCGCCAACTGTGCGAGGGTGTCGCCGCTGTTCGCTTCAACGGCACCTCGCACCTTCAGGGCGTAGTCGATGCCGTCGCGGCGGAACGGCCACACCGGCTCGGCGCGGCGAAAGCTGAAGTTCAGGCAATTGTGGTTGTACAGGTCTTCCGGCGTCTCGGGCATGCCCCAGCGGGCCAGGTAGTCGGGCGAGGCGACGACGGTGCGGCCATTCTCACTGAGACGACGCGCGGTCAGAGCGCTGTCGGCCAGCGGACCGCCGCGAACCGCCACATCGGCCTGTCCCGCCGCCACATCCGCGAGCCCGTCGCTGAGGTTGATGTCGACCACGATGTTCGGATAGCGCCGCACGAACTCCCCCAGCAGCGGCACAATGCAGATGCGCCCGTGGGAAATGGCGCCGCTGACCCGGATGCGGCCGCGCGGCAACCCCTGGTCGGCGATCGCCTGCTCGGCCTCGTCGAGGTCGGCCAGGATGCGCCGGGCCGCGCTGAGATAGGCTTGGCCCTCGGCCGTCAGCGTGAGCGCGCGCGTCGTCCGCAACAGCAGGCGCGCGCCCAGCCGCGCCTCGATCCGGTCGAGGGTGCGGCTGACAGCCGATGGGGTCAGTCCGAGGCTGCGGCCCGCGGCTGAAAAGCTGCCGCTGTCGGCGACGGTGCAGAATACCTCGAGATCCCGGGCGCGGTCTGCGCTGCTGATCGCCATCTTTGCGTCCAGATCAAAAATCCTTGGCGTACCTACCCTCTAATACCGTGCACGCATCTCGTCTAGCTTTGCGTCTCATCAGCAACTGAGGAGATCGCCATGAACCTGCCCCGCCTGCTGCGAACAACGGCCGTTGCGGCCACCGCGCTCACCGTCCTGGCCAGTGCCGCCGCGCAGGCGGCCGAGGCGCCGGGAGACTTCCCCAAGACCTTCCGCACCCAGGAGGTCCCGACCAACGGCACGACCATTCACGTCCGGGTCGGCGGCACCGGGCCTGCCGTCGTGCTGCTGCACGGCTATGGCGACACCGGCGACATGTGGGTGCCGCTCGCCGCCAAGCTTGCGCAGAATCACACCGTCATCGTGCCCGATCTGCGCGGGCTCGGCCTGTCCGCCCGCGCCGACACCGGCTTCGAGAAGGCCAACCAGGCCGAGGACATCGCGGGCGTCATGGACGCGCTGGGCGCGCGAACCGCCGAGGTCGTGGCGCACGATATCGGCAACATGGTCGCCTATGCGCTGGCGGCGCGGCATTCCGACCGGGTGACCAAGTTGGTGCTGATGGATGCGCCGGTGCCGGGCATCGGTCCGTGGGAGGAGATCCTGAAGAACCCGCTGCTCTGGCACTTCCGCTTTGGCGGCCCCGACATGGAGCGCCTGGTGGCCGGCCGCGAGCGCATCTATCTCGACCGCTTCTGGAACGAGTTCTCCGCCGATCCGGCGCATTTCCCGGAGGCCGCGCGCGTCCACTACGCACAGCTCTACGCCGCGCCCGGGCGGATGCATGCAGGCTTCCGCCAGTTCGCCGCCTTCGATCAGGACGCGATCGACAACCGCGCCTGGCTCGCGGCGCACGGCAAGCTGCCGATGCCGGTGCTGGCGATCGGCGGCGCAGCATCGTTCGGCGCGACGATGGCTACGGTGATACGGGCCGGCGCGACCGACGTGCAGGGGCAGGTCATCGAAGGCTCGGGCCACTGGCTAATGGAGGAGCAGCCCGTCGCGACGGTCGCCGCGATCGACGCCTTCCTCAATGGTCCGCCGGCCGCCGCGCCGTCGTCCCGCTGACCTTCGCGGACTGCTCCAACGCAGCAGAGCGGGAGGGACGTCGATGATCCCGACCCATACCCTTGATGATGCGATCGGAGAGGCCAACGCGTCCCAGAAGCCTGCGGTCATCTTCATCCACGGCCTGTGGCTGAAGCCCAGCTCGTGGGACCGCTGGGCCGAGATGTTCAACGCCGCAGGCTATGCGGCGTTGGCGCCCGGCTGGCCGGCGGAGGTGGGCGGCGCCGCGGCGCCCGAAACCATCGGCGAGGTCGCGGCGCATTTCTCCCGCCTCTCCGAGG
>JBARNF010000192.1:0-3135 GCA_049802835.1 Bradyrhizobium sp. | reverse complement strand
AGCGTGTCGACCGAGGCCCGGTCCGGACTGCGGCCGGAGAAGATGTACTGGTCGCCGTAGCGGGTGTTGAGCGAGGCGAGAATGCGGTCGAGCTGGTTGCGCGCCGTGTTCTGCTCGACGGTCTGCCCGTTCTGATCGAGCACGAAGGACGAATTCACCGTCGAACGCTTCACCTCGGACGCCGCCGCATCGATGTCCGTCAGCGCCGTCTGCGCGACCTTCAGCCGCCCGTCGATCATGGCGATCGTGTTGGAGAAGTTGCCGATCGCGGCGAGCTGGCTGCGCAGGCCGATGGCCAGTCCGCGATCCACCCCGGCGTCGGCGTAGGTGTTCGCCTTCTTGCCGGTGCCGAGCTGCCGCTGCAGGTCGTCGAGCTGACCCCGCAGGTCGAGGAGCGACTGCACCTGCAGCGCGCTTCTGCTTCCGATTCCGCCGACGCTCATGGTTACATTCTCAGCAGGGTTTGGATCATGTCATTGACCGCCGAGAACACCCGCGCATTGGCGCCATAGGCGGTCTGCAGCGTGAGCAGATTGGACATCTCCTGGTCGATATTGACCGAGGCGCTGTCGTTGAATCTCTGTTTCAACGCATTGACCACCATGGTCTGACCCTCGTTCAGGCTTTCCGCGGCGCTCGCCGCCTCGCCCTGCTGGTTCATCGACTGGCGCCAGAACGACGCGAGCGACCCGGAATAGGGCGAGCGCGCGGTGCCGATGCCCGAGCGGGGGGCGAAGGTGATCGATGCGGAGGTGAGCTGGTCGTAGATGAAGTTCGGCCGCGTCTGATCGCCCGTCGCCGTCGCCGTCTGGTAGGCGACGAGCTTCGACGGGTCGGCGAGCAGCGCCGGATTGACCGCGATACGGCCGGCGAAGCCGATGGCCTGCGATCCGCTGACGGTGATCGCGCCGGAATAGGGCGTGACGCCATCGGAGAAGAACGCCAGCTCCGGCGTGCCGCCGTTCAGCGAGGTCGCCGTCGTCGTCGTGCTGACGGCGTCGATGCGCGAGGTGTTGGCGTTGCCGTCGTCGAGAATGCTCAGCGTGCTGCCGGACGGATTGGCGAACTGCACCTTCCCGTTGAAAGCGGCGTTGAGCTGGGCGACCACCGCGGCGAGCCCGCCCGACCAGTCGACACCAACGACGCGGTCGTTCGGGTCGGCGGTGGCGGTGTCGGCAAGCGGCAGGGCGCGCGGATCGTCGACGCGGACGATCGTCGCCTTGCGACGCGTGTTGGTCAGGGTGTCGGTATAGGTGATCTCGATCGAGTTCCCCGCCAGCAGATTGCTCGTGTCGACGTCGAAGCCGTGCTGGGGACCCGGATTGACTGCCGTGCCCGGCGTGGTGCGGTCCGACAACAGGCGCGCGAGGCCGGCGGCGAACTCGTCGAGTTGGCTCTGCGCCTGCACCAGAACCTGGTCGCGCATCTCCAGCAGCGCGGCGATCCGGCCCGAGCGGAACGCCTTGGTGGCGACGAGGTCGATGCTGGCGCCGTTCTGGCTGGTGAGCGTGATCGTCCCCACCTGGCGCTGCGCGGGATCGCTGCTCCACTCGGCGGTGGCCGTCATCATACCCTGGGTGTCGAAGGAGAGCCGCGACGTCTGCGCGCCGAGGAGCTGCACGCCGGAGCTGGTGAAGACGGTCACCTGGTTGAACTGGTTCTCCGTGAACTTGATGTCCATCAGCTGAGCGAGCTGGTCGAGATACTGGTCGCGCTGATCGAGCAGCGACGCTTTCGACGCATCGGGAAGCTGCGACGTGGCGAGATGCGCGTTGACCTGCGCCAGTCCCTGGATGGCGGTGTTGGCGCTGCGCACGGCGTCGGCCAGCGCCTGCTCGGTGTCGCCGCGCACGCCCTGGATGTCGCTGGTGAGCGAGTTGAGCTGCTGCGTCACCGCCTGGGCGGCGTTGAGCAGATTGGCGCGCGCCGAATAGTCGGCGGGACTGGTCGCGAGCGCCTGCGCGGCCGCGGTGAGCTTGGTGTAGACGGTCTCCAGCGAGCTCGGCGAGCCGGGATCGCCGTAGATCTTCTGCAGCCGCTGGTAATACTGCGCCTTGGCGTCGGCATAGGCGCCGCCGGAGCTCTCGGCGCGCAGCTGGCGCTGCAGATACTGGTCGAGCTCGCGGTTGATCGCCGCGACGCGCACGCTGACGAGATCGCCGCCGGAGGCGGTGATCTGCTGCGACACCGTCTTGCGGACATAGCCCGGCGTCTGCGCGTTCGCGACGTTCGCGGCGATGAGCGAGAGGCCCGCCTCCGAGACGCGGAGGCCGGCGGCGGCAGCGCCGAGGGCCTGGGTGAGACTCATGATCTACTCTCGTTCCGCTCCGCCCCGTCCGGGCGCAGGCATCAGCGCAGCATGTTCAGGAGGTCCTGCACCATCTGGTTGCTCGTCGTGATGACGCGGGTGTTGGCCGAATAGGCCTGCTGCGTCACGATGAGCTTGGTGAACTCGTCGGCGATGTCGGTGTTCGATCCCTCGAGCGAGCTGCCGACGATCTTGCCGGCGGCGCCGTAGATCGCCGGCCCGGACCCGTCGGTGACCTCGTACGCGCCGCCGTCGATGCGTTTGAGGAAATTGGCGCCGTTGAAGTTGGCGAGCGTGATCTCGGCGAGGTCGATGGTGCGGCCGTTGGAATAGGCGCCGACCACCCGGCCCTTGTCGCTGACGGCGATCGACTGCAGCGCGCCGGCGGCGAAGCCGTTCTGCTGCAACAGATTGACCTGGACGTTGCCGTTGGGATCGGAGAACTGCGTGAGACCGCCCGAGCCGAACACCAGGGAGACGTTGCCAAGCGCGGCGCCGTCGACGACGACGCTGTTGAGCGTGAGATTCGACACCACCGGATTCATCTGGCCGTTCGACCCGAAGGTGAAATTGGTTCCCACGTTCTTCCACGCGGCCGCGGTTCCGGTCGCGGCGGAATCCGTCTGGTAGAACAGATTCCAGGTGTCGGCGTGCCCGGCGCCGAGCGTGGCGCTGTCGATCTTCGCCCAGCGCAGCTGGATGTTCACCGGCGACCCCGAGATGTCGTACGCGGTGACCGCGCCACCGCCGATCGATTCGTCGATGAACGCGCTGAGGTCGTTGGCGACCACGGTCTGGTTCGACGGCAGGGCCGACGTCGTGTGCAT